>JAGLSM010000227.1 GCA_023135745.1 Spirochaetota bacterium
GGAGTTTGAGCCTTATATAGAGAGATACTATACTTTCAGTACGGGTAATCAACCTTTTAATAAAGATATTCGTCATCTTTATGCGACTGATTGGTACTGCGAAACATTAATTTCCAATTGGAAGCCATATATTTACTATAGCTCTCAGGGTCAATTTGTTACTGATGGCAACTATTGCCCAACAGCAGTTTCTTCAGATTATGAGATTTATCGTAATCATGGAAGGGCTTTTAAACAGGTTAAGAGGATATTTGGTATAGCCAAAGGCAGCCATCGGACATATTGTATTAAGGATGATGTTTTTATTGAAAAAAATGGTCAAACCTATCATCCGGGATATGTTTGGTATTAAGCTGTATGGAATAGGATTTAAATATATAAATATTAAGTTGACCATTAATTTGTAAAAATATTAAGAATAGGAACTAAAACTTTTTATTAAAGGTATATCAAAAAAAGTCAACCTGAGCAGGTTTGTCTTCAAATAATTCCACAAGTTATAATCTTCATCTTTTAAAAAAAAATATTGGCACTTTTTGTCTGATTGTCTGTATAGCATGTATAGATGAATGGAATGATTGTATTTGGTTATTCAAAAATTGTTATAAAAGTTCAAATTAAATTGCTTAAAGCTCAGTCTATGAACTTAACAATTGACACAAAAGTTCTATTAAGCAAAAACAAAAAAGAGAAAAGGAGATTCTGTCAGTAGATATATTTCAGAGAACTTTTAATTTAAAGGTCGTGTTTCATCTAAAAAAATTAAACAAAATGAAAAAGGAGTTAAAATGGATTCACAAAAAGTAAAAACATTTTCAAGTCTGGTATTGTTTGTATTAGTAAGTTTGTTACTATTAACAGGCTGCGATCTTAATATTGATAATGATGAAACTCAATCACAGGTTATATTTGAGTTGTCTTCTGAAACAAGTATACAAACAATAAATGATAGAAGTGTTCAAAAATCAGCTAATCAATTGGATGAAGTAACCGCATTAATTGTAACAATTGAAGACGCGGATCAGAATATCATTCATAATAGAACAAAGATTGATCTGATTAATATGAATGGTAATTTTATAACTTTACCAATAGAGTTAAAAGTAGGGGCAGATAAGTTAATAGAATATTTTGTTGTTGATGCTTCCGGTAATGCGCATTTTGCTGCTCCGAAAACAAATTCTGAAGCAGTGTAAAGACCTCTTAAAACTTTACTATTTATTTTTTTTAAAAAATGTCTTATACTGTAAGTAATAGTTATTTATGAGAAAATAAAAAAGCTATAAAAATTAATAGTCATTGTAATGTATTCTTATCAATTTTTTTTAAAATATTTTGTCCCTTTTTATTGATTATTGTGTATAGCTAGTATAGTTGCATAAAGAATGGAGTAAAACAATGATATCAAAAAGTATAATACTTATATTGTGTATATCTTTGTTTTCTTTTTTAGCCTGTGAAGGAGTGATTCCTTTATCAGTTATAACAGATGATACACCGCCTGTAATTAAATCAGTTTATCCTGCAAATGGGACAGCAAATGCAGCAAAAAACACAATGGTTTATGTGGAGTTTGATGATGTTATGAATCCAACAAGTATTTTTTGGCAAAATGTCTCGTGTATATATGTTACAAAGGCCGGAGAAACAGAAAAACTTCAAGTAAATCCAAAGCTTGAAGAAAGTGGAACAACAATATTGCTTGAGAAAACTAATAGTTTTTATGAAGTTGGTCAGACATATACAGTAACGGTTGAGCCGGGGATAAGGAACGCTGCTTATCTTGCATGGGAATCTTCTGAAAATTATACTTTCAGCTTTACAGTTGTTGATCGACTTGAATATTATAATCCTGTTATTACTATTACAGGGCCAAAAGTGACAATGCCGGTGCATCATGCCAATAATTTATTTGATATAACAGGTGTTATTTTAGATCCGATTGGTTGTTATATCGCAAGGATACAATATCAAAAACAGACACAGGATGATTTAAGCTGGGAAGTTATTAATGAAGGATTAACAAATTTTTCATTAGCAATAAATCCTGAGGACACAAGCTGGAGGCTGTATCCTGAAACAAATGTTGTTCACTTCAGGGTTGTTGGAAAGGATTCACAGGAAAATGAGAAAGTTGGAACAGCAAAATTTGAATTTGTATTAGATAAATGGAATAAGACTGTGTTAGTTGATTCTGTATCAACAAGTCGTTCTTTTGATTATGTTAAAGATGGTTCAGATGAATATATTGCGGCATTTTATCAGGCAGGCCCTACAGGATGGTTTTGTTTGTATAAAAATGGAGAGGTCAAATTTAGTGATGGAAATGGCGCCCATTGTTATCCTGATATTACGGTTCATGATTCTAAGGTATGTATAGCTGCTGAACACTGGTCAGGTGATAATAAATGTGTTAAACATTTAATGTGGGATGAGTCGTCAGGGTACAGCAGTACCTCTCCTTATAGCAATGATACATGTCGTCCGCAAATTGCTTATGGTGATTTTTATTCGACTATATGTATATTTAATGGCAAGTATTCTAGAGTAATAGCGTGTATTAGCAATGAAGTATTTGTGACAAACACTGAGATTAATTATACTTGTGCTACAAAATTAGCTTATGATAAAGTCAACAAAATCGCGCATATAGCTGTTGTTGATCAGTCAAGGATTATTTATTTAAAGTTTAATGCTAATACAAAACAGTTTGGGGTTTGTTATACATTAGGATCCTTTGGCCACTATAATCCTTTCGTTAATGATAATAAAAAAGGAAGTGATATTTGCATTGATGATTCAAATAACCCGCATATTGTATTTTCCAAATACACTCAATCATCCATTGCAACATTAGTATATAAGTATTTTAGTGGATCAACATGGCAAAATGCGTCAATAGAAAATGATGCTCTTCCTGAATTTAAGTCAATCGATGCATTAGCAGTTACTTATGCTGATAATCGTATACACGCAGCATTTATACAGGGAAATTATGTTTACTATGCGTATCGGGCCGACGGGCAATGGTATATAAGAGAAGCGGCAAATGATGCTTTTAATACTTACCCGGATGTGACGAACCTTAGAATAAATGTACAAAAGAGCGGGCCTGATCCTGAGATTACAATTGCTTATATAAACAGCAATAAAGAATTGGTTAAGGTTGTTTCAACAAGATATTAGAGCCGGATTAATGTTGATTATTGTTATTTTAAAATATTTTGTTCCTTTTTAATGATTATTGTGTATAGCTATTATAGCAAAAAGAATGGAGTAGAAACATGATAATAGAGAAGCTGTATGGGTAATATATCTTAATTCTGATGGTACAGTAAAATCATACCAGAAAATAAATAATGATATTACCGGTTTCGCAGGAATGCTTAGTAATGAAGATTTTTTTGGCTGTTCTATAACTTGCATTGGTGATCTTAATAGTGTTATTGATATTCTTATAGGCGCGAAAGGCGATGATGACGGCGGTTCTGCCAGAGGCGCTGTATGGCTGCTGTTTCTTGAATAAATTTTTTAATATATATATAGCATATACAAACATAAAGCTTGCCTGATAACATATATCAGGCAGGCTTTATTTATTTTAACAGATAAAAAATACACGTGCCATTTAAAATAAAATTTCTTATTTTTAGAGAAATAAAGAAATCTTGTCCCTATTTGCTTAAAGGAGTGTATAGTAATTGGGAGCCAAACAGCATGCGATTAATGAAGAAATACTAATAAATGATCTAAAGCAGGGGAATCCCTCTTCTTTTGAACAGATATTTAAGCTTTATGGCGATGCTTTAGTTTGTTTCCTGCAAAAGTACTGTGAGGACGAGGAAATGATACAAGATTTAGCTCAGGAGACTTTTACAAGACTCTGGGAATACCGTCATAGACTTAAGCAAAGTTCAAATCTTAAAAACTATATTTTTACAATAGCAATAAATCTTTACAGAAACAAAAGAAAAGAAGCTTTTCAAATAAATCCTTTTTCAATGAACAGTATGGAAGAAAAAGGAATACATCTAAAGGATAAAAACAAGGATTATACAGAATGCCTTTCTGATCAGGA
>JAGLSM010000228.1 GCA_023135745.1 Spirochaetota bacterium
ACCTTCTCTTGAAACCTCCGGACCATGACCGCTTTCCTTTCCCGCGATCTTGTCTATTTCATCCAGAAAAACTATTCCCATATTTTCCGTGCGGTTAACAGCCTCTTCAACAACCTTATCCATATCTATCAGGCGGTCAATTTCCTGCTGTATTATTATTTTCCTGGCTTCTTTAATTGTGACCTTTCGGACTTTTCTTTTTGAAGGCATCATATTTGACAACATGTTCTGAAAGTTTATATCCATGTCTTCAATACCAATATTGGAAAATACTTCTACAAACGGCATATTAGAAGATGAAACCTCAAGCTCAACAACTTTTTCGTCTAATTCTCCCTTACGAAGCTTTGCTCTCATTTTTTCTCTTGTCCTCTGAAAAAGGGCATCATCATTATTTGATTTATCTGTTTTTTCTTTTTTGTCGCCTTCAGGTGTGATTTGCATATTGCCGTCATCATCTGTAAAATCTTCAAGAAGAGTAGTCTTTGCAGGACCTGTAGTTTTCCTCGGCATTGGCAATAATAACTCAAGCAGCGCGTCCTCCGCCTGGACTTTTGCCTTTAACATGACCTCTTCCTGATGCTCTTTTTTTACCATATTAATAGCTATTGAAGTTAAATCCCTGATCATCGATTCAACATCACGGCCGACATATCCTACTTCCGTATATTTGGTAGCCTCAACCTTTATAAACGGCGCCCTTGCAAGCGATGATAAACGTCTTGCTATTTCAGTTTTCCCGACTCCGGTAGGACCAATCATTATTATATTTTTAGGAGCTATCTCATCACGTATATCAGAATCAACCATTTTGCGTCTTGCCCTGTTTCTTATGGCTATAGCTACAGACTTCTTGGCTTCTTCCTGCCCTACAATATATTTGCTCAACGCTTTTACTATCTGTTTAGGTGTCAAACCTTCAATATTACTCTGATCCATTATGCAAGTTCCTCTATTGTTATATTATTGTTAGTATAAATACAAATCTCTGCCGCAATGTTTAAAGCCTTTTCTACTACTTTTGCAGGCGGGTATTGTGTATTCTCAAGCAAAGCCTTTCCGGCTGCCAGGGCATATGAACCGCCTGATCCAATACCGGCAACACCTTCATCAGGTTCAATAACATCGCCATTTCCTGACAATAGAAAAGTATTATTTTCATCGGCAACAAGCAATAAAGCTTCCAGGCGTCTTAAAAATTTATCCTGCCGCCATTCTTTAGCGAGCTCAACCGATGCCCTTGTTAAATCTCCGTGATACTCAACTATCTTTTTTTCAAAAAGTTCAAAAAGCGTAAAAGCATCAGCAGCTCCTCCGGCAAATCCAGCCAGAATCTTATTGTTGTACAGTTTTCTAACCTTACGCGCCTTGGACTTCATAACGGTATGTCCTGTAGTAACCTGACCGTCACCGCCTATGGCTACTTTTTTTCCTTTTCTTACAGCAAGGATTGTCGTTCCGTGAAATTCAATCATTATCATTTACTCCTTTAAAAGCATGCGGATGTGATTTATTGTATGTTTCTTTTAATTTCTTTTTTGATACATGCGTATATATCTGTGTTGTTGAAAGAGACGCATGTCCAAGAAGTTCCTGAACGCTCCTTAAGTCAGCCCCATTATCAAGCAAATGTGTCGCAAAGGAATGACGCAGAACATGGGGAGAAATCTTTTTAAATTGATGAAGTCTGTTAAAAAGCTGATCCAGAAGATAGCGCACACTTCTTGACCTCAATCTTCGTCCTCTTGAATTAAGAAAAACAGGATCCGTAAATTTAATGCCGGTTCTGAAATCAAGATATACCTTCAATAAAGAAAGAGCCCTCTGTCCAATCGGAACAATTCTTTCCTTGCGTCCTTTGCCGTAAACCCTCAAAGTTTCCGCGATAAAATCTATGTCTTTTAATTTAAGACCTGTCATTTCTGATACCCTGATTCCCGAAGAGTAAAGCAGATAAAAAATAGTTCTGTCTCTAATACCCTGTTCATCGCTCCATTCATCCATTTTTTTAATAATATCACCCATCTCAGCTTCACTTAAAAACCTCGGTATTTTTGGTCTGTTTTTTGGAGCAGTCACAATCGAAGCAGGGTTGGTAGTCATATACTCTATCCTGCACAGGTATTTAAAAAAAACACGCAAAGCTGACAGTTTCCTTGAAATAGTTCCTGCAGACATTCCTGCTGAAGTAAGGTGATACAAAAAATCACGCACCAGTAAATTATCAACTTTTTTTATTTCTTCAACATCTTCCTGATTTAAAAAATCAAAGAACTGCTCTATATCCTTTTTATATCCAATGATGGAATGTTCACTAAGATTTTTCTCCACTGTCAATTGCTGAAAAAATCCATCAATAGCCTCAGAAGGCAAAAGGCTCATCCCTCCATCTTCTCCGTATATTCACAATTTTCATTGATGCAGGAATAGTGATAGCCCATATCTTTTGTATTCTTTTCAACCAGCAATCCTGAACATTCCGGACATTTTTTCTTAACAGGTTTATCCCATGATACAAATCCGCAGCCTGTATCATCAGCCTTGTAGTTAGAACAGCCATAGAAAATCCTGCCCTTTTTACCGCGTTTTGCCACAATCTTCCCGTCACATCCATCATTCGGACAATGAGCAAGAGGCAGAGGCTCGGTATAACGGCAGTCCGGAAAAGTTGAACATGCAAGAAAGAATCCATACCGCCCAAGTTTCTTGAGCATAACTGATCCGCATTCTTTGCAGTTGTACTCAGTCTCCTCATCAAAAATATTTTTAACATCCTTGATATTTACAGCTGCTTTTTCAAGTACCGGTGAAAAACCGTCATAAAAAGTTCTGAGCAAATTTACCCATTCCAGTTTTTCTTCTTCAACCTGATCCAGCTGTTCCTCCATCTGGGCAGTAAAGCTGGGATCAACAAGATTAGTAAAATGTTCTACCATTATTGAATTTACAAGTTTACCAAGTTCCGTTGGAATCAATTGCCGGCCCTGTCTTGTTACATAATATCTCTTAATCAGGGTAAAAATTGTTGGCGCATATGTACTCGGGCGTCCAATACCGGATTCTTCCAGAATCTTAACGATACTGGCATCATTAAATCTCGGTGCCGGTTGAGTAAAATGCTGCGTGGGATTAAGCTCATCCACAAGTTCTACTTTATCATTTTGATTTAACTGCGGAAGATCCGTTGATTTTTCATCATCTTCCATTTTTCCATAGACCTTCAAAAATCCTTTGAACTTGACCTTTGACCCGTTTGCCCTGAATAGAGCATTCCCGTTTTTAATATCCACCACTACCTGATCAAAAACAGCAGGCTTCATCCTGGAACCGACAAATCTGGACCAGATGAGTTTATACAAACGATATTGATCACGGCTCAGGTATTTTTTAACCTTGTCGGGAGTATTAAAAACATCGGTAGGCCTTATTGCCTCGTGAGCATCCTGAATGCCTTTACGGTTTTTATATTCGTTGGAAGTATCAGGAATAAAGTTTTCGCCGTATTCACTTTTAATAAATTCGAGAGCCTGTTGTTTCGCAACATCAGAAATTCTCACCGAATCCGTTCTCATGTATGATATTAAACCGGTTGCACCCTGCTCAAGTTCAACACCTTCATAGAGCTGCTGTGCTATTCTCATAATTTTATCTGAAGTAAATCCAAGCTTATTTGCCGCGTCCTGCTGCATTTTACTTGTAGTAAAAGGAGCAAGAGGCTTTCGGGTTCTTGTTTTAATTTCAATCTTCTCACAAACGAAAGAATCCTTACCGCAGTCCGAAATAATTTCATCTACATCATCCTTGCTCTTAAGTGAAACTTTTTCATCGTTTATCTTAATCAAACGCGCCGGAAATTCTTTTTTTTCCTTTTTGAAAATCCCATCGACATTCCAGTATTCTTCCGGTTTAAAACCCTGAATAACTTCTTCGCGTTCACAAATCAGCTTAAGCGCAACACTCTGCACGCGTCCGGCTGAGAGACCTTTTTTTACCTTATCCCAAAGTATGGGTGAAATATTGTAACCTACGAGACGATCCAGTATTCTTCTTGCCCGCT
>JAGLSM010000229.1 GCA_023135745.1 Spirochaetota bacterium
CGCAAATCTCTGAAAGTTTAAGAAATATATGACGCTACGATCTGCGCTAATTTCCGCATATCAAATGGTTTGTGAATAATATCTAATACACCCTTACCTATAAGTCTCTTATTAATCTCTGACTGACTGAATCCGGTATGTATCAGCACCCTGACATCAGGATTTCTCTTTTTTAACTTATCAAATGTTTCTTCACCGCTTAATCCGGGCATTGCAAGATCAAGGATAACAAGATCTATGTCATTTTTTGCTTCAAACTCGATACCTTCATCTCCATTTGAGGCTGAAATAACTGTATAACCAAGTTTTCCAAATATCTCTGAGAGAGCTTTTCTTATGACTTCCTCATCATCAATTACAAGTATGGTGCCATGTCCCTTTGCCGGTTCTTTATCTACTTTTTCAATACGCTTTTTCTTTTTTTTGCCTTCCGCAATCGGCAGATAGATTGTTATTGTTGTTCCTTTACCTACAACACTATATACAGTTATATCTCCATTATGATTTCGTAATATTCCATAAACAATCGCAAGACCCAGACCGGTACCTTTTCCCTTAGTCTTGGTTGTAAAAAAAGGATCAAACATCCTGTCCCGAACATCAACCGGTATTCCAATACCCGAATCACTAACCATGATTTTCACATAATTACCGGGTTTCAGCATGTTAAACTGATAAATATTGGAAGTTTCCAGATTAAACCAGTCTACGTCTATTGACAAGTGCCCGCCTTTCGGCATTGAGTCACCGGCATTTATACACAAATTCAGCAATACTTGTGATATTTGGGAATGATCACCAATGACAAGAAATCCTTTATTTTCAACTGTATTTTTTATTTGAATATTCTTAGGCATTGATCTTGAAATAATGTTTACCACTTCTTCACACACATCTTTTATACTAACAGGTTCGGCTTCAATTGATTTACTTTTTGAAAAAGTAAGAATATGCTGAACCAATGATGAAGCCCTTTTGGTAATATCATCAAGGATATCTATCTTCTCTCTTATACTTTTATCCTTAATTTTATTTTTTAAAACGGTGATATACGCGAACATTCCGGAAAGAAGATTGTTAAAATCATGAGCAAAACCTCCCGCAAGGGTGTCAAGTGCTTCTATTTTCTGTGACTGAAAAAGCTGCCTTTCTAAAGCAGTCTGTTCAGTTATATCATGAATATGAACAGCAATACCGCCGCTCTCATATGAAAGAAGCGGATAAAAAGTCAGATTTATAAATTTCACTAATCCATCACCCTTACTTGTGAAACTCTCTGATGTCAGAGTGTAAGCACTCTTGTCTGTATCAACTTTATTAAACCAGAGTTTGTAATCTTTAAAAAATGGTATCGAGTCAATTAATGGTTCACCCAATATCAGATCTCTTTTTATTTGAAACAACTTCTCCGCGGCAGTATTCATTGAGGTAGTTTTCTGATCTTCATCAAGAGTAATTATCGCCAAAGGACTTGACTCTATTATATCCTGAAGATGCATGTGGAGTTTTTTTATTTCCTGTTCAGCTCTTTTGGCCGAAGAAATATCTTTAGCTGTTGACAATATAATTGAGTTACCGGAAGGTTCATCAACTATTAAGGCAGCATTTATAAGTACAGACACTATGCTGCCATCCTTGCGTCTAAACTCTTTTTCAAAATCACTGGAAAAACCCCATCTTAAAACCTGCTCTTGTATTATCTCTGCCTCAAATTCCCACCATTTTGGAGGAGTTAATTCCTTTATATTCTGATTCTTCAAGCCTTTAAGTGAGTACCCAAGCATATCCGCAAATGCCTGATTATATTCAATTATCACACCTTCAAGGGTAACAAGTAGTATACCGTCCATAATAGAATTGAATAATGTAGAAAACCGTTCCTTAGCACGGTCAAGTTCTTCTATTGTATGCTTAAGCCCGGGAATAGCACTGGCCATTTCAGCAGCCCTATATGCTTTTTGCCTGATCCTGTAATAAGTAACACCTATAAAAACAGTGGTTAGAAGCAGGGCAATAAGAAGAAATGAAATTCTTGTAGTGAAAAGAAGCGCCAATCTATTCACATTTTTATAAGATGTCAGCAAAACTATCTTGATAGATAAATTTGTATCATCAAAATTCTGCCAGGACATTACAATGTCTTTTATTCTGTCATGTTCTTTAAAGGGAAATTTACCTATAAACTTTCCCTTTTTTTTAGAAAAAATTTCCTTTAAATCCTTTTCGTGAAAATCATCACTCTTATAACATTGTTGAGAAATACTAATCACATTTTTATTCATCTTAGCGTTACAGAAGATCGCACTTGAATCATCACCACCAATAAAAAAAAGATTGGAAGACTTTATATCAAAAAACGGCTTAAGATATCTCATGACAATTCTGCTGAGATTAAAACATGCTATCAAATCCATCCCTGCATTTTTTAACTTAAAATGGCTGGCAATAGTGTAGGTATCTTTATGTGTTCTCAATAAAAATAATTCTGAATTATTTTTTGAAGCCGAAATTTTGGAAAATGAATCAAGTATATATTTTTTATTGTGAGTTTTTTTTGAATAAAAGCCTTTATAGATGATGCGCTTACCTTTTATAAACAGTAAAGAATCAAATACCTCTGAATTAATGAAATGTTTATTTAAACCGGATATAACCCTGTATGAGTTTATTATCCCCTTTTTTTTAAGATCGTTTTGTACCTGTGCAAAAAACTTTAATTTTTCCAGCTCTGTATTTAAATAGTTTTTTATTTTCCTTATTATAATCGACTGGTAAAACACAAACCGGTCTATCTTTAAAGATACAGCGTCAGAATAATAAAAATAAAATATCAGCGCAGGTATAATCATAGCAAGGATAAAAAATCCCAAAAAAAAACCTGTGCGTGTTTTTCTATTAATCAAGAAAATTTTCCTTTTTATTATTTATATCTATGATAATAAAATATGAAAGATGATTCGTCAATCATTACTATTTTATAAAAAAATTATTTGAAACATTAAAGGTTTATATATTATTTTTATTATAGTTATTTTAAGGAGATTCCATTGTACGACACTTCAGAAATCCGAAAAGGATTAGTTATAAAGCTTAAAAATGAGCCTTTCATTGTTACTGGTTTTCAATTCGTGAATCCCGGTAAGGGAGCGGCATTTTACCGAACCAAAGTTAAAAACATGATAACCGGATCCGTTCTTGAAAAAACATTCAAATCAGGTGAAAAGCTTGAATCAGCTGATGTTGAAGAAAAAACGATGGAATACCTTTACGCTGATGGGACCCATTATGTATTCATGGATTCAAATAACTACGAACAAATTGAAATACTACAGGAATTAATAGAAGACAAAATAGACTTGCTTCTTGAAAATACCGAGTCAAAAGTAATGTTCTATAATGGTGAAGTTGTAGGTTTAACACTTCCTACTTTTATCGAAGTTGAAATAACTGAAACCGGCCCGGCAGACAAGGGCAACTCTGTTACGTCATCTTATAAACCTGCTGTAGTATCTACCGGTGCCACCATTAATGTCCCGATGTTTATTAAAAATGGTGATAAAATTAAAGTGGATACAAGAACAAGAGAATATGTCGAAAGAGTCTAATACGATAATTCATTGTAAATTGACTTATTATTTTTATACACAATTCTTTCTATTTCTTTCCTGTCTGTTTTAATAACATCTTTATATTGTAATACCGGCCCAAAATGCAGTTTAATATTATTGCGTATATTTAACAGATTTTTAAAAGCTTCATCGGTCCCATATAATGTCAATAAAAGCAAATCAGCAGGTTCTTTTTCTATTATTTTTGTAAAGCCATACTGAAAATCCATAAGAATTGACTTGTCTTTTCCATGGTTAATTCCTCCTTCCGGAAAAATGAGGACTGAAAAACCATCTGAAATACAATTGCCGGCGGCTTTGAGTGTTTTAAGTATCGCCCTTGGTCTGGAATGGTCGATAGACAGATACCCGCAGCTTCGCATTACCGGAGTAACCAGCGGCATCTTAAAGAGACTTTTGTCGGCAATAAACCTGAATTGC
>JAGLSM010000023.1 GCA_023135745.1 Spirochaetota bacterium
ATAACGGATCCTTATCATGGAATGAATGATTTGAAGAAAAAACTTATCAGGGCGGTTGGCGACCCGATGCTGAGGTTTAAAGAGGATGGCTTGAGGCTGATCAGAGCTTGCCGTTTCGCGGGGCAGTTGGAATTCAAAATTGAGAAAGATACATTTGACGCTGTAAAAAAACGTTTGGACAATTTTACAAATATTTCTGTTGAAAGAATCAAAGATGAAATAATTAAAATCATGAAGGCTCCTAAACCTTCTTTAGCTTTTGAATCCATGAGGACCAGCGGGCTTTTAGAAATGATTATACCTGAACTTCTTGAAGGTTTTGGTGTTGAGCAAAACGAATTCCATAAATACGATATATATTATCATAATTTATATTCCTGTGATGCAGCATCACAGGATTCATATATAATCAGGCTGGCCGCCCTGTTTCATGATATTGGGAAAATGCGTTCAATGCGTAATGTTGAAAAAAAAGGCGGTGAATCAGGCAATCCTGTCTTCTATAATCATGAACTGATTGGGGCAAGAATGACTGAGAGAATTTTAAGACGCTTGAAATTCTCTAATTCTGACCGGGAGAAGATTATTCACCTAATAAAAAATCATATGTTTCATTATACAAATCAATGGACTGACGGAGCTGTTCGAAGGTTCATGAGAAAAGTTGGTCTTGAGAATATTTCCAGTGTTTTTAAACTCAGGGAAGCAGACAGGGCAGGAAACGGTAAAAAGCATGGGCCCGCAAAGTCATTGGCGCGTCTAAAAAAGCGTATTGATGCTGTTATTGAGGCGGAAAACGCCATTACTGTTAAGGATCTGAAAATAAATGGATATGACATAATGGAAGTTTTTTCCATAAAACCGGGTAGGATTATAGGTGATATACTTGATGCTTTACTTGAAGAGATACTTGATGATCCTGAAAAAAACGAAAGAGATACGTTGCTGTCAATAGCCAAAGCGATTCTTAAGATAGGATAGAACACAGATGACGCGGATGCAACGGATTTTCGCTGATTTTTTCTTTAGGGTTTTGTTTTTAATAATTTATTTTATAAAGTAAATTAAAAGATAAGGAAATAATAAGAGGTTTAAATAAACGATTTAAAAAAGATCTGCATTGATCCGTTGTCCCGATAAAAAGAATCGGGATAAGATCAGTGTTCCTATATCTGAATTTGGATAGAGGGTGTATTGGGTGATTGAGCTGATTATTTTTAGGAGGTATAAATGTTTGTAACCAAATATGTTTTAGTTTTAATGATTTTATTATTCACCATTGTTTCGTGTGCTGAAGGTGATGATTTAGAAGGGGTATGGCAGAGTTATGATAATCCGCCATATGTTGCTCAGTATCAGTTTGAATCATCTTCATATACCTGGACTTTGTTTTTGACAAATTCTTCGTCACCGACGCGCTTATATGGGATTTCCGGTAATTTTCGAGTAGAAGGTGCAAATATATTTTTTACTCCGGCTTCTGACTATATATTGACCAATTCTGTTTGGTCAAATGCCTCAACTACGAATATCGAAGTAAGCGCGCCTCATTCCATATCTGATAATGTTATGATTCTGGATATAGGTAATGGATATTCCAATTACAATAAGTTTGCCCCTTGATTATTATGAAAAAATTTAAAATATTCTTTTTAACAATAATTTTTCTGTTTATCTCATTACAAGTCTTTTCAGGTATTGTAATTACTTCGGAAATAAAGTCCGATTCATACATGGGGACCGGTAAGGTAAAGCATTTTCAGAAAATTTTTATAACATCCGGATGGGTAAGGGTAAATGATAAAAAAAAGATTATTATTTACAACAGACGCGGTAATATTCTTAATGTACTTTTTCCGGAAGACAGAGAATACATGGTTGTTGACTGGAAGAACCTGGATAAAATATTTAAAAAGACCAAAGAGCATCTTAAAAACATAGCCGCCTATATAAACAAAACCGGAAAAAAGGTCAGGGTTTCACAATGGCTGACTGATTTATGGATAGGCTCAATGAGTTCAAAAGTATTCAAGACAAAGATTCATTATTATATAGCTTCATCTATCAGGATTCCTGATGCCTGGAGAAACTATCTTTTACAAATAAGCAGGATACAGGGCGGGATCGGCATCTGGGGTGAAGCCGGAAAAAGATTCCTGAAGATCAAGGGTTATCCTGTAAAAACAGAAATGACAATGACAATGTTCGGCAGAGATTACAAGAGTACTGTTAAGGTTATTAATATAAAATATAAAAGAATTCCTTATTCAATCTTCAGGATACCCAAAGGCTATACAAAGATATCCTTTGATATGGTTCGTTTCCAAAAAGGCTGATTCTTTTTTACAGAGATATTATATACCTGAACAATTCCATTTTGTCATTTTTTTAGACACGGATTTGTGTGTTTATTTAAAATGTAAATTTGTCAGGTCTTTTTATGTTTTATTCTTGAAGTTGCTATTTTGGATTCACATGTTTTTTTATTTTTATTGGGGACTCTGATTTTAATCCTATAATGTTTATTAAAAGAGTGTTTTTTCCATAAATCTACTATCTAATCCATCATAGGCTGTTAGCGAAGTCTATAATAAATTCAGTAATATCTGTATATTTTAATTTAAAATCAGTGTTAATCATGTATGCTTCGACTATCGCTCAGTATAAAAATCTATGTTAAAAAAAACTTAAATTTTCCTAAACCCAAATTCTAAATTCCCGATAAACGTAAAAGGAAACGGATTTCCTGTAAAAAAAATGGACTTTAACTTGTTTATCATTGGGAGTTATCAATTGCAGAATAATCCGTTTACAAAAGTATTCCGCATAGTTTCTCCCGCAAAAAATATTTCCGGGAGGGAATCCATGAAAAATTTAAAGAGAAAAGTACTGGTCATTTGGAGTATACTTGTTTTACTCATTATAATGATACCCGGTCTCATAATTGGATTGGTAGATACCTATGTCATTAATTTTGCTGATTATGAAAGAAGAATTTTTAAAGAGTATTCTGCGAATACAAATAAGGGCCGTTATAAGAAGGATGGATCTCCGAATTTTATATTAAATCCTATGATAATGGCGCTTAGTAACTGGAAAGTCAGCGTGAAATCCTCCGGTCTAAGGACTAAAAATGTTTTGATGTCTATGTGTCTTGGAGTAAAGAGCCGGGAACATAATCAGGATGTCCTTGGTGTCAGGATAAATTTTCCGGAAACAAGACAAAATGATAGAGCAATAATAAGCCCTCAGTTTGAATTTAACGCATACAATGTACAAGGAAATTTTGCTAACCTGTCAAACGGTGTTGTCGCGAATGTTGGTTATATCAAAGAAGTATCGATATGGGTTAAGGGAAGAAATTATCCTTATAACCTCGCGTTGCGGCTTGCAAATGAAAATAATATTGAAAAGGAATTTTTCTTTGGTCACATGAAGTTCGACAACTGGCGTAAACTGACCTGGTTGAATCCGAATTATATTGATTCCATTAAGGACAGAATCCTGATAAGGAAGCCGATGTACCCAAAAGATCTGCCCTATTTCAGATTCAGGTCTCTTGTAGTGTACAGACAGATGGACCAGATTGGCGGAGACTTTATTGTATACTTTAGAAATATCAGAATGATTTTTGAAGAACATACAAGCAAACCTCTTACAGCTGACATCAATGATGAAAAAGTATGGAAAATAATGCAGAAGAAGGCGCAAGCTATAATGGACAAGGAACACAAGAAACTTGCTGATAAGGCTGATATTTACAGAAATGAGATTAATAGGCTGAAAAAAAAGAAATAAAATAATTTTCTGATTGACATGTAAATTCATGATAACTTATCTTTACTTCAGAATGTAATCAGGAGGGACTAATATGTTGTGGTTGGTTTTAGCTTGCCTTTTAAGCGGATTTATAGCTGCGTCGATATTTCTTATAGAAAAGATACCGGCGCTTGAGCCCGCGAAAAGATTTACCCCGGTGCTGTCGGTTCCGGTTGGTTTGTTTTCAATAATGGTTGGGATTATCAAGTTTTTTTCACCCAGTGTTGATTTTAGAGCTACAAAAGATGGAGTAAAGTATCTAATGGATACTTCCGCTGCTATGATTTTTCTGGGTGATCTTATGCCCGCGATTGCTGCTATTCTTGCCGGGATGGTTTGTTCAGTTTCACTGCTGAAGTTTATAAACATTGATCAGGAAAAGAAGAACTCAATCGAAAGTAAACTCTCCATGTGGAAGGTTCCAATAGGTCTACTGGCAATAATCGCGGGACTGGTTCATCTTGTAACATGGGACAAAGCATTTTTTTAAAAACCCGGCTGATAAATGAAGAACAGTTGGGGGTGACTTATGCTGCTTGATAAGTTTTGCGGATATATTAACGATCTTTTTTCAGTTCAAACAATCAAGGATTATTCCAACAATGGTTTGCAGGTTGAAGGACGCGGGGATATATCCAGGGTTGCTTTTTCTGTCGATGCTTCAATGGATGGATTTGAAAAAGCAGCCGCGGTTGGTGCTGATATTATAATTGTTCATCATGGACTCTTTTGGGGTCAACCTTTAATGATAAGCGGTTATCACCGCCGAAGAGTACAATTCCTTTTAGACAATGAAATCTCATTATACGCACTTCATCTTCCTCTTGATTATCATAAAACTCTCGGAAACAATACTGCGATTGCAGAATCGGCAGGGTACCGTGTATGCGATGAAACTCTCTATTCAAATGGGGATTATGCAGGATGTATTGCTGAACATGAAAAGGGTTTTCTTATTGAAGATATTGTTGATAATTTAAAAATCTCTCTCTCAGTATCTCCTTTAAAACTATTTCCTGATGATTATAATAATGATCTTATAAAAAGAATAGGTGTAGTAACAGGTTCCGGTATGCGTTATGGTATAGACGCGGCGCGGATGAACGCGGAATTGTTTATAACCGGAGAATCAAGCCACGCCTGGTATCACCCGATTGTTGAGACCGGTATTCCGTGTCTTTTATACGGCCATTATATAAGTGAGACGCTTGGTTTAAAAAGATTGTTAAAAAAGATAAAGAAAGATCTAAAGCTTGAAGGCGTGTTTATTGATACTCCTTCCGGGATGTGAGAAAGATGATTAGATTTACCATTGCTGCTATAATATTATTTATGTTTTTACCTGAGTCATATTCGAAAGAAAAAAAGTTTATTTTTAAACACGGAATAAAAAAATCAGGCCTTGTTGTACAGGTTATACATAAAAGGATGAATCTTAAATCCACGTTAATAAAATTTGCCAAAGGATCATTTCGAATTAAGTCGGATTTAGGTTCATTTAATTTTTTTAAAAAAACAGATAATTTAACGGAAGTGTGCCTGGATAGTTATAATGATTCTTACAACAGTACAATAAAAAAAATGATGAATCAAACAATTCATCCGGAAGTGCTCTTATCTATAACAAGAAGAATGGAACAAAAATCCTATATTAATATGTTTACTCTTCATCTTATTTCCCCTGCTTTATCCTACCTATACATAGATTATGAAAATCCCTTTATTAACAGGCCGGATCTCTGGTTTAGGGTTATTATGCATGTTGGTATTGATTTATTGGGATATTCAGCTATTTCAACTAAAGGATTTACACAGAAGCATAAATTCAACATAACCTCTGTGTTGTTTTTATTTTTACACAGGATTGTTTTTTTACCCGATTTTATGTTTGAAACGGACATCTACAATAAAACTGCCAGGGCCGGATACAGATTTAAATTTTAAAGTGTTTCCGCGTAATTAGCTATATTGTTTGTGTCCCCAAGGAATTGGGCCCCGTATTTGTTTATTGTAAAAAATGTATGTCTTACTATTTTGGCTTTTTCTTTTATTACGCCGTGTCTTAAATTAAAAATTATTGTGACATCCTGGCCTCTTTTTACCCTGACGTCAGATTGAAAACCTACTCCCTGCGAGCTTACATTGGTAATATAGCATTCAAAAACATTTTTTGCTCTGTCTGAATCCATGGCAAAAAAGGAGTTTTGATGCAGCTCTTTTCTTTTGGTGTATCTTCTCTCCTTGTTATTATTTGATCCCGATTTTAAAAACATATCATCTCCCCCTTTTAATGATTTATTGCTGAATAAACAAAAAATTCTCTTTTACTCTTGTTTATACGAATGAACCCCCGAAAAAGGGCCATAAATTTCTGTTTTTTTTTAAATATTTCAATATTCTTAAAAAAACAGGATTTCATTAGTCACCTGCTTTGTTTTTTACAGTTTTTTTCAATATAAATGAAAATCCAAAATACATTGAAACTATAAACGAAAGTATTGAAAAATAAAACAGCGTAGTCAGCAGAATAATTGTACAGTTATCTATCTGTTGCCATTTTCCCATACTATCGCGTCTGTAAAATGTCCGGGTAACGCCTCTTTGCCCGGGTTTATAAGAATAGCTTTTTGAAACTACCTTAATATTTCCGTTGTATAATAACTTCATTGGAGGAGTCGCAAGTTGAGGGAAAATTGCAACTCCCGCTGATGCTATCATTATAGAGGTAAATCCTGCGACCCACATATAAACTGTCAAATAATCTTTAAATCTTGCCATTACTACAATCCCTCTCTATCAAGGATCATTTATTGGCTGCCCAGTAGATAGATTAGCATAGCTGTAGAAATTTGCAAGATTTTTATTACTTGAGCTTTTTGTGCTGTGTTCGCAAAAAGCTCTGTTGGGACTTTTAATACAGCATTATAGGTAAATATCCATTGGTTGAATGGTATCTAATAAGAATATGCGGTATATATTCTGACCTGGTTATTGACTATTGCTGCTTTTTTTATTTTTTAAACTTCAGATACATAATCATTCCTTCATCAATGTTTTCTGAAAACTTGTTAACACTTCTAAATGCTTCTTCTTTAATGAATTTTTTATATTTTATTGAATAAGGCAGGGGGACGAGTCCTGATCCTTCGATAAAATTAAGTTTATGTCGGGTTATATTGTCAATTAAATTCTGTGGTTTGTATTCAATCTTGTGATCAGGATCCAAAAAGGCATCAGGCCTGAATAATCGGATTACCAGGCCGTTTGGTGTGTCAAGACAAAAGAACCCCCCGGGTTTTAAAATGCGGTAAACTTCATCATACACGGCGTGACTTTTTTCTTCAGTAATATGTTCTATACTTTCTCCGCTCCATACCATATCAATACTATTATCCGGAATTTTACTTAAGTCACTCATATCAGTATAATAAAACTCGATATCATCAGAAAAAATACTATCTGATATTTTGGCTCGCTTCTCCGCGCTCTTAAAATTGGTTTGTTTTTCATTAAAAGGAAGATCTACAATAATCAATTTTTTTGTATGATGAGGGTATCCAAAGTGATATAAAGCCCCATCTTCCAATACCCCGGATGCTCCCCCTAAATCAACAATAGTATCAACCCTTGGTATAATATCCTGAACCAGTTTTACACGGGTTATATGAAGTGTGCCGATAATATGATAATATCTGCCTTTATTTCGGAGGTTTGAAGAATCAACTATTTTAAGAAATTTGTAATCATCTTTATAGAAATGTGTTTTTTTACCATAAATAAAACGATTAAGTAATAAAACTTTCCTTTTTTTTGACAGAATGATGAATAAAAAGAGATAATAAAACGAAAAGAAAACAACAAATACAGAATATCTTATCTGACGAATTAATTCCCGTAAAACCAGCCAAAATTTTATAAAGAAATACATATATAGTCCTCAACCTGTTATACAATAAAGCTAATCAAACTTAATAAATTAAAATTTTTTGATCCATAAGTTTTTAGTATTAAGTTTGCAGGATAATATTTTTACGAATCATATTAATCCGAATAGAAGCAGGAAGAAAATGCTTAAACGACTATTGCCTTATATATATAAAAATAAAAGCCTTTTTCTAATATCACTTCTTTTAGTTTTGCTTAGCGCGGCAGCGACACTTGCACCGGCAGAATTCGGGCAGCATGTAATTAAGAAAATAAATAAAGAATATTTAGCTAAAATAATAAAAAACAATCAACTTGCGGAAATATTTTATTTTGCCGGGCTTGGGTTATTACTAGTTATTGCAAAAGTCATATTTGATTTTTTTAGAACTTATTTGATGGGTTATTTAGGACAAAAAATTTCTGTTGATATGCAGAAACATTTTCATAAAAAGATGCTGAATCTGCCGGTTAATTTTTTTAGAAATCGTGAAATAGGAGATTTAATATCGAGGACGACAAATGATATTTCTATCGTAAGAACCTTTCTAGCGGGTTATCTGTTAAACGCGATAAAAGATCCGCTTATAATCATATTTGGAGTAACCATACTCTTTATAAAAAGCTGGGTATTTACTCTTGAATTGATTGTTGTTGGAATTTTGATTTTAATTATCATGCAAGTCATTGGTAATAAATTACGTAAAATTGTCATTAAAGTTCAGGAGAGCCTTGGTAATGTAACAGCAAAACTGCAGCGGTCACTTTTTTCAATGGAAGTTATTAAAATTTTTAACAGAGAAAAATATCATAGAGAAGGATTTGATTCTTCTCTTGATACTTATCTTGATCATACAAAAAAAGTGTATCGTTTGGATGCGACAATTAAACCCCTAAGTGAACTTCTAATGTCGATTGCCGCGTTGGTTATTGGTTTTACGGGCGTATATTTGATAGCAGTAAAACAACTCGAATCGCATGAATTATTCGGATTCATTTTTTATCTTGCCATTCTTTCCGGTCCTATGAATTCGCTGTCACATATTTCCGTACATTATAAAAGGGCAATGGCCGCGGCTTCCCGCGTATATGAGATATTTGATGTTCCTGATGAAAAGTATAATAAAGATAAAAAAGACCTGATGATCTCTCAAGGCAAAGTTGAATTCAAAGATATCTATTTCAGTTATAAAAAAGGCGAACCGGTATTAAAAGGCATTAATCTGATTGCTAAACCCGGTAAAGTGGTAGCCATTGTCGGTACTTCAGGCGGCGGCAAGACTACCCTGGTTAACCTTATTCCCAAGCTCATAGAAGCGCAAAAAGGTCAAATTAATATTGACGGTCAGAATATAAAGAATGTTTCTCTTTCATCTCTTCGTCAGCAGATCAGCATGGTAAGTCAGGATAATATATTATTTCCCGGCAGCGTTTATGAAAACATTCTCTACGGCCGGCTTGACGCGACTCCTGAAGAGGTGTACGAAGCAGCACAGATGGCCAATGCCCATGATTTTATTCTGAATTTCTCCAAAGGTTATAAAGCTAAAATTGGAGAACGGGGTTTGCTTATTTCCGGAGGTCAACGGCAGCGTCTGTCGCTGGCGCGCGCTATTTTAAGACAGCCCAAGATCATGATATTAGACGAAGCAACAAGCGCTCTTGATACAGAGAGTGAAAAACTTGTGCAGGAAGCCTTATCCAGAATCCTGCACCGTCAAACCACCTTTGTTATTGCTCACAGGCTTTCAACCATCCAGGAAGCGGATCAAATCCTGGTAATGGATAAGGGAGTTATTGCGGAAAAAGGTACTCATACCCAGCTCATGTCCAGAAAACGGTCAATCTATAAAAAGCTCTATGAAATGCAGTTTAAGATATAGGGGTAAGACCAATATGTGTTTTTTGCACACAGTGAAAAAAAACTCATATTTGGTCAATATTTAATTGGGATTGCACAACTCTGTTTTTTTGAAAATGCAAACTCGTATTAAATTTATTAGCTAAATAAAGCACTTGTTTGAAATAAAATTTATTTGTTAATTGAGAATTTATTTACTCAAACAGTGCATTTATCAAAAAAACAGAGTTGTGCAATTGATACTTTCACATATAAAATTTATTTCTTAGGTTGTGAAACTTAAATTTATTTTTATTTTAATAAAGGTAATTGGAGAGTTTCTGCCAGCCTGCTGAACGCGGTAAATGCCTGTTCCGGGGTTATCTGTTTCGGATCATCAAACTCCATGATTTCTTTTGGCGCATTAGGAAATTGAGCCGGATGCCAGGGGTCGATTCCGTTTTTGTGGAATGAGAGGCTTGGGATTCCGTGAAGCGTGGCCATATGGACCGGAGATGAATCATTGGAAATAAAGATTTTTGCTTTTGAAATAAAATAGGCATCTTCAATGTAAGTGAAGGTGCCGGCTGAGTTAAGAGCCTTTGCCTTTGATTTTTTTATAACACTTTCGCAGTATGGATGGTCCTGCGGTGAACCTATCAGGACTGCTGTTAATTTGTATTTTTCTGTTGCCAGTTTTATAAGTTTCGCGTAATTCTCCGGCGGCCAGCGTCTCTGCATGCCCAGATTTGAAAGCCTTGATCCGGGTGCCAACAGCAGCAGGTCAGTATTTTTTTTCAGTATTTTTTTTATGTAGGTGTTTACCTTGTCTTTTTCGTTTTTATTAAATTTTACAACAGGCGCGTTCTTAAAAGGTTCGATGTTAAAGTTTTGAAATAGATTAAAGTACTGACTGGATAATAACTGAGTTCTTTTAAATGAATATGATTTGTCTGCTTTCATTGCCTGTTTTGAATTGTTGAATGAAATCTTATAAGGATTTTTATTTGACTTAAAAAGCTCCCTTGCCTGATCTGAACCTTCTAAACTCAGGTCGATGATTAAATCGGTTTTTTTCAATATGACATTGAAATCTTCTTCATTCTTTTCTTCAATATCTATATATGTATCAGCAAGATTCAAACGTTTAGCTAATTCTATAAAAGAAGGTTTAATAAGAATTGTTGTATTAATATTTGGAAAAGACTTTCTGAATGAATGAAGTGCGTATGAATATATAATTACATCTCCAAATCCTCTATTGAAGGCAGTGAACAGCACATTTTTAATTTTACCGGAATTTATTTTCTTTTTAAATTTAATACGTCTTCCGATTTTTAATAAGTGCAGTATTGGTCTATAAATATCGGAACCCTGGAGTTTTTTTAGTTTGAAGATCAGTTTTTTTTCATGTTCAGGTATCAATGCTTTTTCCTTGTCTCGTATATTCTCTAAGGTATTCTCTTGCGGCTTTTTTCCATGTAAAATTTTTGAGTTCTTTTTTGCCTTCTTTAACTTTTTTAATCCATTTTTGTTTGTTTGAAAAAATTTCTATTATAGCATTTTTTAATTCTCTCACTGAATAGGGATTGACCCTTATTGATGTATCAGTAAGGATTTCGTTCATTGAAGATGTTGCAGAAGTTATTACCGGAGTACTACAGGATATGGATTCAAGAATCGGAAATCCGAATCCTTCATAGAGGGATGCATATATTGAAAAATCTGCCAGGCTTACAAGGGCTCTTAGTTTATCTCTGTTTATTTTACCAAGGAATTTAATTGACTCATTGTTTTTAAGTGATTTCTCAAGTTTATTTTTCCAGTAACCGTCTCCGGCAATAAAAAAATCCAGATTATTTTTGATCAATTCCGGAAGGCTTAGATATGCTTTAATTTGTCTTTCGATGTTTTTTCTGACGACAAGTCCTCCGAAGTTAATCATAAACGGTTTATTGATTTTGAATTCAGTTTTAATTTTTTTTAGAAATACTTTATCTCTAATTTCTGTGAAAGCCGAATCGAAACCATTGTAAATTACAGATATTTTTTCTTCCGGATAAAAAAGGTATTTATTAATATCCTTTTTTGAAGCGTTTGAAATTGTGATAACTTTTGAGGCTTTTTTTATTAAAAACGGTTCCTTAATTGATGCGCCTATTCCCATAGACGA
>JAGLSM010000230.1 GCA_023135745.1 Spirochaetota bacterium
CTTTTAAATTAACTTTTAGTTTTTAGACTTTCCCTTATTATTATTCACTAGATATTTTAAATGTTTTTTTGAGGTTAAATATGTCCAAGCATTATGAACATTATTACACACACGGAGAACCTGTACCTGTTTCAAAACACATGTATAAGGTTTTAAAAGCATTTCTGGTTATTTTTATAATTCTCATATCTGCTAAAGAAAATTTCGTCTTATTTGAAAGAACACTCGCCGCAGAAATTAAAGTTTCTGATAATTTAATTTTAAAAAAAGTCTATAACCCCGGTGTTAATTCTCTTGGAATACCCGCAATGCTCGCGAAATTCAGAAAAAGACTCATTTTCTTCGATAAAAACCTCTCAATCAAACATCGTAGAAGTTTTACCAACAAAGAAATATTTTCAGCCAATCCCAATGGTTACGTAGTATATAAAAGATTTGGTAAATCAATAAGCGCTTTCAGCAGCGGCGGAACACTTCAGTTTAAGTACAAAACCAAAACATACCCAAGAACAGTAAAAAGCGGGAAATTTTACTTTCTTTTTACCGGGGATCAATCGGGAATAGGTTTCTTGAGAAATACAGGCCATATCTCAGGAAAATTCAAATACTTCACATCACTAATAAGCGGCTGCACCTATTCAAAATCGGATGACTCTGCCTATCTTACCCTGCTGAACGGAGATATTCATAAATTCAATATATCAGGATCAAAAACGCTTTGGCGTAAAAGAATCGGCAACAGCCGTTATAAATTTATAAAAGCCGTAACTATATCAGATGATGAAAAGGTTATCGGGACACTAAGCGGGATTGATCCCGAACTCTTCAGCCTTATCGACAGAAGCGGAAGTCTACAATGGTCAATTAAAACGGGCAGCGGACTTAAGAGCAAAGCCTACATTCATGTTGGAAACACTTACTGTCTCGGCCACTCTAAAAAAAGAGTATACATTCTTGAAAGATCATCAGGAAGCCTATTTTATGAAGCAATGAATATAAGTACCGGACAAAGCGGAATCATCTATACCGATTTTTCAAATGACAAAACTAGCGGAAGAGTCCTCTTCTCCTACTCGGATGGAGAAAAATCAACCGTTAAACTTCTCAATTCTGATGGGGAACTTCTATACCACAGGGTCTTTTCTTCACCTTATGCTCACACGTCATTATTTAACAACGGTACTGTATTTATAATCCAAACCTCAGATAGAATCTTAATATACTGTAATGCCAATATATTGTAAGGAAGCAAAATGAAAACTATAAAAACACTGATAATTCTGATATTTCTTGCCATTACTTCATTAAGTCTTGCCCTCTTAAACTGGCCGCTTTCCAAAGTTCTCCTTACAGCAACCTTCGGAGAATCCAGAGGAGATCACTTCCACAACGGCATTGATTTAGGCGGAGGCAAACAGGAAGTGCATCCTGTAAAAGACGGTCGTCTAATCTACTATTTTGATATGAATGAACATATTTTTGATAAAGGTTTTGGAAACGGAAATCTGGTTATAATGGAACATAAAAACAATGAAAGAAGTTTCTACTACCACCTTTCATCCATCGAAGAAACATGCAAAAGAAAAAAGAGCCTCACAACCGCGGATATACTGGGCATATCAGGAACATCCGGTAGATCAATCGGCGTACACCTGCATCTGACTTATAAAAAAGGTGATGACATTATAAATCCTTTGAAACACCTAAGCCGCATAGAAGATAATAAAAAACCAAAAATAGCATCTATTTACCTCAAGATCGACGGAAGGCTGATAACAATACCAAAGAGATTTACAGTTACCGGAGCAGAGTCATTTGAAATTTTGGCAAAGGTTTATGATACATACAAAAAAATTGAGAGAATTGCTGTACTTGGTATATATAGAATCGCGTTCTATATAGATGACAGAGTCATTTCAGACTATACCTTTGAAAAATTCATCCAAAAAGACGGACACCTTACATTCAATAAAAAAAGCAATTTTAAAGATTTTTACCATGACATGAATATATACAAAGGCGGAAAATACAGAAATCTTGTGGGACAGCATACCATTACCGTAAGGGCCTGGGATTTCTCAGGAAATACCTCAAGCCGGATGGTGACTGTGAATTTCAGGTGAGTGTTAATTGGAGATTGGGGTCGGAGGTGTGTGTAGGATAGGACACGGATTTGACGGATCGAGGCGGATTTTCGCGGACTCTATTTCGGTCTTTTGCAGTAAATACAAAAACTAAAGTGCCCCTTCCCTGCGAAAGCGGATTAGGGAAGGGATCGGGTTAGGTTGCGATGAGATAACTATCTTGATAGAATAAGATTTCTTAAGGAAGCCATGAATGCAGGAAAAAAATAGGTTTAAAACAAAAAAACCTTGCACTATTCCCCTATTTTATATATAATTAGGGGAGTATCATCCCTGATTTATATATAAAATAGGGAATAGGATAGTTTATGATCAAACGAAGCATTCAAAAACATATAGAACAAGTCCTTTTTCAACAAAAAGCTATAATCATCTACGGGGCACGCCAGGTTGGCAAAACAACTCTCATTCAGCAGATCGCGCACAACTACGGAAAACAATATCTTTATTTAAACTGTGATGAACCCGATGTAAAGGACAGTCTTACAAAAAAGAGTTCTACTGAATTAAAACGATTTATCGGTAATTATTCTCTGGTTCTTATTGACGAAGCACAAAGAGTAGAAAATATAGGGCTTACAATAAAGCTTCTGGTTGATAATTATCCGAACATACAATTACTCGTCACGGGTTCCTCGTCCTTTGAATTATCCAATAAAATTGTAGAACCACTAACCGGAAGAAAATATGAATACCATCTTTATCCTTTTTCCTATGAAGAACTGGCCGGTTATTTTACCCAACTGGAACTTAAACGGATACTGCCTGATCTTATGATTATGGGAATGTATCCCGATGTAGTTCTTAATGCTGCTCAATCAAACACTATACTTGATGAGATTACAAGAAGCTATCTATATAAAGACATCCTGGCTTTCCAGGATATTAGAAATTCAGATGCCTTGGACAAACTATTAAAAGCCCTTGCTCTTCAGACGGGTAACGAAGTTTCTTATAATGAGCTGGCATCTACCTGCGGTATAGACAAAAAAACAGTCAGCCACTATATACAGATTCTGGAAAAAGCCTTTATAATCTACCGTATCAATCCGTTTTCACGCAATCTTAGAAATGAGTTGAAAAAAAATCGGAAAATTTATTTCATAGACAACGGTATCCGTAATTCCTTGATCCGCAATTTGAATCCGCCGGATCTGCGCAGCGACACCGGACATCTTTGGAAAAACTGGTTAATAACAGAAAGAATAAAACGTAATAATAACAACCTGACAGGGGCCAATTATTACTTCTGGCGCACACATACCCAAAAAGAAATCGATTTCATTGAGGAAAAAAACGGAAAGTTATACGGGTTTGAATTTAAGTGGTCAGATAGCACAAAGTGGAAAGTGCCCTCATTATTTAAAGAGACATATAAAAATTCTGAAATTAAACTGATAAACCGGAAAAATTTCGAGGGATTACTGTTTGATTAGGTTGATTGTTACCCTGCGGTCGGCCGCGCCTTCGCCGATAACCGAGATCATGCAAACTTGCGGGGCAAATCATACAATAACACTCAGTGAAGTTAAAATTACCGGCAACCTATAAACAATCTCTTATTCTCTTTAGCAAGTACGCTATGAGAACGTCCTGTCATCATAGCTTTACATAATCACGGTTATCGTCGCTTCACCATCCGGGTGAAGTCAGGCGCGCTTAAAGGTTTCTGCAATACACATTACAATCTTTTGCCGTCTCCCTGCAAAATCGGCCCCCAGAGTTTGGCTTATGCGGAGGGAAACTAATTCCGAGTTATTATTTCGTTATAATAACTCGGAACTTTTAATGTACTTTATACACTTATTACCAATTTATCCTACTAATCCCAATTCTTATTTCAAAATTCCAACCCAGATCAATAGCATTTTTTAAACCTGTACTTAAGTCAGAATATGAAAC
>JAGLSM010000231.1 GCA_023135745.1 Spirochaetota bacterium
GTACCCTGTATCAGTATTCTTTTTTGGTTTCAACTCCAGTGAATAATCAGAACCACTGCTTGAAAGAAGCCTGCATTTATAGGACTTTGAATACTTTGTATTTGACATATCGTTATATGAAAAATCTGATCCGGCTACTCCTGAATTTCTCGCAGAACTTGCAAGCCGCCTTGTTCTTCCCGATGAGGCAAAATAGACCCATATCTCATCGCCATCATTAACGGAAAGCATAGTAAGCCCCTTTACAAAGCCGGAAGCAAATTTATTAACACTCCTGGAGCCCAGCGACATTCCCCATTGCAGAAAGGCCCTCTTGCCGCCGCCGGAAGTTGTAATAATCATACGGCTCACAGATAAGCTCGTCTTCTGAGTAAAAACTTCATCTGCCTTTCTCATAATCTGAATTGCTGATAATCCAAAAGAATACCCTGCTGTTATTATAAACAGCAGTATTACATTCAATGACCGTTTCATTGTCCATCTCCTCCTTTATTGATCTGTTTTTTATTAAAAATATCCGGGAAGACCCTCATTAACGCGGGAAGAAAAATGACAGACATAAAAAACGCGATAGCCACTCCTACAAAAAGGAAAACCCCAAAACTTCTCAACCCTTCGTATTTCGCAAAATACAAAGAACCAAAGCCGAACATCGTAGTAACACTTGTGAGAAATACAGCCCTGCCGGTACTGGAAAGAACCTCCGTCAAACCGTCTATTCCAAGACGTTTATAACGGTGCATTATATGAACACTATCATCAATGCCTATCCCTATTATTATTGGGAAGGCCAGGACATTCATGAAGTTCAGCTTCTCCCCTATTAATGCCATAATGCCAACCATCCAGACAGCAGAAACAGCAAGATTCAAAAATGAAAAAACACCTGCTCTCAGGTTTTTAAAGTCGAGCATTATAAGAATAAATATGGCAATAAGCGCGAGGATAACCGCTTTCCTGCCCTCCCTGATAGAAGTATCAACAAGAACCTTCATAAACAAAATAGTTCCCGTGGCCCGCCCTTTAGTTGTTTTTCCCAGATTATTCAAAAAGACATTTTCACTGATATTTTCCCAGTTGTTTTTCATGAGGTAAGCACTGATAAGATAGCGTTTCCCATCGTCGGAAATCAGACGTTTTTTTACAGCAGCCGGAAGTTTGTTAATGGTAAGTCTGTCCGGTTCCATCATTTGACGCATATTTTTTTTCATATCAATGCTGAAAGCTTTCTGAAGCTCCAGGAGCCGGCCGGGACGTCTTTTACCAAGATTACTCATCAGATTCTTAAGATAGTTGTTTTTACCTTTGGCTTTTCCAAATTCTCCGATAAATTTGGAACATCTTTTATACAGCCTTGTCAACCCTGAAGTATATGCAAGATCCCTCATTTCCAGCATATTCATCCTGAAACGGTTTATTTCTTTTATGAGCATAGACCTGTTGATAGAATCCAATGTTTTGAATGATGTGATGACTTTTTTTAGTTCTTTAATTATTTTCAGCCTTTTGTTCTGCTGATCTTTTGTCGGCAAATAAGAAGAAATAGATTCAACAAATGATACCATTGGATTGCTGTCAAGCATTTTGTAATAGCTCCTGTCTTCCTTTAATGAATCGGAGGTAACCATCACTGAATCCGCGGTCATATCAAAACGCTTCAGAATTTCATCGCCTAACTCAATGGATTTCAGCCCCTTTGCTTCAATCTCTTTCAGATCTCCGGAAAATTCCATATCCAGGGCTTTGACAAGAAAAAAGGAAGTAAATATTAAAACAATCCCCAGGGTTAATATTGGAAAACGGTTTACCTTTTTTTCAGTATCAGCGATAAAGTGATACTTCATTCTTCTTGAAACAGAATCGGATTTATTAAGGCTTTTTTTCTTTTTCCTTGTTAAAACATTCTCCTTAAAAAGAAGAAGCGCCGGTAAGAGTAAAAACGATGCCGTCATACATGACAATACTCCTAACGCAATGACCGCTCCAAGTTCAGCCATAGCATCAAAGGGAATAAAAACAAGTATCAAAAATGCCGCCGCAGTAGTCACCGCACCTATGAACAGACCTCTCCCGCAGTTATTAATTGCCCCGATAACTGAATCTTCCGGTGAAGCGCCAAGCGAACGTTTCTCGGTGTACTGCGCCAGTATATGCACGCTGTAGTCGATCCCAAGGCCCATAAGTATGGCTGCAACCATGGCCGTCATAAGGTTTAATGAGCCGATAAACACATAGGTTAATCCAAGTGCTGTTAAAATCCCCGCGAGTAATGTCAGCATACCAAGTACAGGGGCTGATTTCATTTTAAAAGCATAAATAAGCAGAAGTATTATAAGTATAAATGCTATAAAAGTAACAATACCGGAATCTTCAGATACTGTTTTCATCTCATCTCTTGTGATTGTATGCATTCCTGTCTGTCCGAATTCAACACCGGGCATAAACTTTTTCCACTTAAAAAAGAGCTTGTCTATATGATTTACCATTTTTACAGTCCCGTCTATATCATCCATACTCACATTAGGATAAACGGTTATCAAGGCCATTTTTCTGTCCGGTGATAAAAAGAATTCCTGACCAATGGTCAGTTGTTTGATAAGATATGTCAGGTTCTTTCTATCTTTGATTCCTTTGGAATAGTTGTCCAGGACTGTAAAAAAATCATAGAGAGAAGCCATAAACATGGATGCTTCTTTTTCCTTTTTTTTCATATTTCCTGAATTACCGACATATTCCTCTTCAAGGTTATTATTGACTCCCCTGATAAAGGGTACAATATTAAAATCGGACATGTTTTTTTTGATATTGCGCAGATCTTTTGACTTGGTTAAAAGCATGCGGTACTTCTTCATGAATCGTGTTTCATTTTTATACATTACATTCCGGAAGAATTTTTTCTCTTTTTTAAGCTCCATTCCGGCAAATTTCACAGCCTTTTCAACAGACAGCCTGTTTCCGGCCTTAACTGTAATGATTATCGCATTTGCCGATTTAAAATCCTTTAGAATTCCCATATACTCTTTTATTGTCCGTGATCCCTTTGGAACTATATCTGTCCAGCTGAATTTAATTTCCTGGAAAAGAAGTCCCGCGAGACAGCCGCTCAAGATAATGAGAATCAGTGAGCTTACCAGTATGGTTTTCCATCTTCTGACTATAAATTGACCGGTCCACTTAATAATTTTATCTAACATTTTCTCCTCCTTAATTACTCTTAATCAGGCATAGACGCACAAGTTTTTTGCATTCTGCTTCGAATTTATCCGTATCCATTTTTTTCCCTAAAAAAACTTTATGAATAAACATCTCATCCAGAATACTGAACAGCATCATGGAAAAATATTCCGGATCAATCTCTTTAGTCATTTCCCCGGTTTCCTGTCCCCTGATTATGATCTGACTTATCAGGGAATTAAAGGATTTGTATACATCCTTCATCATCCCATAAAGCCTTGAAGATGAATCCCTGAATGCTGAACTCCAAAAATCAAGAACAACTACAATCAAATCATCAAGTTCATTAATGGATTGGACAGAAGAAGAAATTAAAAAATAAAGTTTGTCAATTTGAGAATCTGATTCATTAAACTTGAGAATGTCGGATTCCAGCTTTTCCATGTAATACAAAAATACTTCCTCAAGTATCTCATCTTTACTCTTGAAGTATTCATACACTGTCCCCTTGCCTATCCCGGCAGCTTCAGCAATATCCGAGACAGTAGTTTGGGAGAAGCCTTTTGCCGCGAATATTTTTATTGCTGCTTCCAGAATTAAATTTCTCTTTTCTCCAGCCATTTTAACCCTTCTTCTTTGCTGAGCATCATTTAATGCAATATCCCGACCGACTGGTCGGTCATATTTATAGTTTAGAACAAATATATGAATTTTTCAAGTATTTTTTTTTACCTGGATAGAGGGCAATCGAACATGACCTAACCCCCTTATTCCCCCTTCCCTCGAAGGGAATGGGGAAACATATAATTTTTGTGTATACATCCGTAGCATGCAATCCGGCACCACACCTGACC
>JAGLSM010000232.1 GCA_023135745.1 Spirochaetota bacterium
TTTTAAGAAAAACATGGATGTTTTGATGAAGAGGAAACAGGTATTCAATATCTTTTGAAGGTATTGTAAATTTGGTTTTGTTTGATAAAAAGATCATTTCATTCGTAGAATTTAAAATTTTTATTTTTTTACTGTTATACATGCAAATAGAAAAGACGGATTTTCCGGATGATTTATTTTTTATTTTATACAGCCGGCCTTTTGTATCTATGCAGATTATTTTATCTTTTTTATCGTAGAATGCTGCTGCGGGATAAAAACCGCAAGCCTTAATCAGGCTTATTTCCGCAGTGTTTTTTATATCCATCTCATAAATGGATTTTCCTTCTAACATTAGAAGTTTATCATGTTTTTTTGATATAGACATTAGTTGGAAATTATGGTTATTCTTTGTCCACACAGTTTTACTTTTTCCGTTAAAAGATACAGAGCATATAATACCATTATCCCTGCGGCTGATAGTCCCGTCTTTATCTGTATCCATAGTTCTCCGGTTGAAAAATATTCGTTTGTTTTTATTGTCAATAACAGGATGAGAAAAGACATTACCCATTAACGCAAGCATTTCTGATTTTTTTGAGTTAATTTGTATACTGTATAATTTTCTGTAGACTGAACCAGTGCGGAAATTATTCGGGACCGGAGCTTTTTCTGTAAAAAATATATAGCCTTCATATATACCTGTGAAGGCCCGCGGCGCGGCTCCAATATTGATCCTCTTACTGAGTATTCTTTTAAATATTTTATAGTTTTGTTTTGGGTATAAATAAGAGACTGTCAGTAATGCAAAAAGAAATATTGTTAATATTTTATTCATTGTTTTATAATCAGCTCTTATGTTTATCCGGTAAGATCAAGATGTCCCGTTATTTTATAAGTTTATAAATTTCTCTCAGTTCCAGTTTCGACAGCTGCATGTTTCTATCCTGTCTTCTAAGTATCTGTCGGCGTCTCTTCAGCCAGTAATTAGCCGGATTTTTTTTTATCTCTCTAATGTTTTTGATAACATTCTTTGTTATTATCCTGTGAGTATTTTTCTCAATTTTAAAAACTTTACGGGCTGTGCTAAATTGAATATTTGTTATTTCAATTCTTATATGTTCGACAGCTTTAAAAAGGCGGATGTTCTTTTTAATGAGAGCTACTTTCCTGAGCATTGAAATACTGCTGTTAGCGATAAGGCGTTCATTATGTATTATGAGTCGGGCAATTTTCCGTATTTTTTTTCTTATTCCGCGTATTTTTCTTGAGGTTGCAATCAGAAGCGAACGTATTTTTTTTATACGTTGTTTATGATAGAAAAGCGGAGATCCTTTTCCATTTTTACTTTTATCTTCAAGTAGATCTTCGTCTTCAGTTGAATCGTCATATTTTACCAGCTGTATTTTGTTGTTCGCATTAATTAAGGCAGGGATTGCTGTCCAAATTAAAAAGAATATAATTAGATGTTTTAGTGCTGTGTGTTTCATGTCTTTCTCCAAAAATTAATTATAAAAAGATCTATTGATATACAAGAGCGATTTTTTCATATCCCCTTGCTATTTCTTCAGTATCTCTTTCGATTAGAGATGTTTTAATTATTTTTACCCTTGTTTTATAAACATTATCTGATGTATAGAGAATTTCATTTACAACAGGCATTGCTCCGTTGCCGCTGCTTTGAATCAGAAAAAATACTCCTCCGAAAATGATAAGAGCTGCCGCCGCAACTGCTGTAAGCGGCCTTATATGTGATGTTAGTCCCGCGAAAATTGACGGATGTTTCTTTTTTCTTTGAGACAGCTTTCTATAAACTTTTTCAAGGGCAATTTTTTCATCAATCTTCATACTCGGCAGGTTTTTTAACACTTTTTGAATTTTTTTATGACTTTCCAGTTTTTTAAAAACATCGGGAGAATTGGACGATTCAATGCCGGACTTGTCAGTAACATTATTGTTGTCAAGTATGTTGAGTAATTCGTCACGTTTTATCTTTTTCATTGTATTGCCTCCTCCTCAAATAATTTTCTAAGTCTCTGCCTTGCCTTGTACAAACGTCCCCGAACAGCTGTCGCGCCCACATTAAAAATTTCAGCGATCTCCTCGTAACTCTTACCCATGAATTCTTTCATCAGTATAATCTCTCTATCACTCTGCTTCAGCTTTTCAAGGCATAACATGACCTTGTTTTTCTCCTCTGATTCCAGGAAGTCATCCTCTTCACTCTTCTTAGTATCGAAAAAAGCTTCGTACTTCTCAAATTCAACAAGGATTGTCTTCCCGAATCCGCTTTTAAGCCTGCTCCTTCGCCGGTACTCATTTTTCACAGCGTTTTTACACGCCATATACAGGTAGTTTGACGCTTGTTTGTCATTTGTGATCGCGTCAAAGTTCCTGTGGACACGGACAAAAACATCCTGAACGATTTCCTGGGCCTGTTCAAAATCACTTATCTGATAAAAAACAAAGTTGACCAGTTCGTTGAAATATCTGCTGAAGATCCGCTCAAATTCACGTTCATTATCGCGATTCTTATTCTGCACAGCTCGTCCGCTCATTAATACACCTAAATTGGAATTGTATCACTACTTGATATAGAAACTCTATTTAGTATAACATATTTTAAAAATAATACTCAATAAATATAACACAACATTTTCTTGACTTATATATGGAGGCTTAATAGCTTTTTTTGACTTTAGTAAACGATTATATTGGAGAAGAATTATGAAAATGTATTATGAGAAAGATGCCAGCCTTGATATTCTCAAAGGCAAGAAGATAGCTGTTGTCGGATATGGATCACAGGGACATGCTCAAGCGCAGAATTTAAAAGATTCAGGTCTTGATGTTATAGTTGCGGAACTTGAAGGTACTGCTAATTTTAAAAACGCGAAAAAAGACGGATTCAATCCTGTTTCCGCTAAAGAAGCCGCTTCAAAAGCGGATATTATTCAGATTTTACTTCCCGATGAACACCAGGCTGCAGTTTATAAAAGTGAAATTGCAAGTGAAATGAAAAAGGGCAAGACTCTTTGTTTTTCACATGGATTTAATATTCACTTTAACCAGATTGTTCCTCCTGAAGGTGTCGATGTAATAATGGTTGCTCCAAAAGGTCCGGGTCACACAATAAGACGTGAGTACGTACAGGGTTCAGGAGTTCCTTGTCTTATCGCTATTGAAAAGGATTTCAGCGGAAAGGCTAAAGATATTGCTCTAGCGTACGCAAAAGGGATTGGCGGTACAAGAGCCGGAGTTATTGAAACAACATTCAGAGAAGAAACCGAAACCGATCTATTTGGAGAACAGGCTGTACTCTGCGGAGGACTTTCCGCGCTTATTACTGCCGGATACGAAACTTTGGTAGAAGCGGGTTATGCTCCTGAAATGGCATATTTCGAATGTCTTCATGAGACAAAACTGATAGTTGACCTTCTTTATCAGGGTGGTTTGGCTGACATGAGATATTCTGTTTCCAATACTGCTGAATACGGTGACTATGTTGCCGGTCCAAGAATTATAAATGATTCAGTTAAAGCTGAAATGAAAAATGTTTTAAAAGATATTCAAAGCGGTAAGTTTGCGAGAGACTGGATCCTTGAAAACAAAGCAGGCAGACCAATGTTTAACGCTTCAAGAAGAGACGGTGCTGCTCATTCAATCGAAAAGGTTGGAGCAAAGCTTCGTGGGATGATGCCTTTTATAAACAAAGACAGACTTGTAAAAGAAGACGAAAAATAAAGTAACTATAGTTTATAAAAGACCAGCCTTTTGAGGCTGGTCTTTTTTTTGTTCCCTTCGGCTTCGCTCAGGGAACCTCTTTTATATTGAGTAATATTCCCTGAGCATAGTCGAAGGGAACCATATGCTAAATAGAAAAGTTTCTCGCAAGGCGCAAAGCCGCTAAGGATTTGGTTTTGATGTAAGTATATCTAGAGTTTTCCGGGTTTGGTCTTTCAGAGACTTTGTTGGATTATTTACAGGATTAGAATTTTATCTCCGCGGGTTACTACTCAGGTAATTTTTTTA
>JAGLSM010000233.1 GCA_023135745.1 Spirochaetota bacterium
GTTTTGTTATATAATCATCGGCGCCGAGTTCCAGACCAAGTATCTTGTCAAGTTCTTCACCTTTTGCCGACAGGAAAATAATCGGGATATTGCGTGTTGCCTTGTCCTCTTTAAGATTCCGGCATACTTCAATTCCGTCCATGCCTTCCATCATTATGTCCAGCAGTATTAGATCCGGAAGGTTTTTTTTTGTTTTTTCAATTGCCTCAAGTCCGTTAGAGGCGGTAAAGACTTCGTAGCCTTCATTTTTCAGATTGAAACTGAGAATTTCGAGTATATCAGTCTCATTATCCACTGCCAGAATTTTACTTTTCATTGGTACATCCAATAATCCAAGTTTTGATTATAGTTTTCCATATTGCTATATACAGCAATGATAAGGAAAAATAAGAATTTATATATAAAAATCTTAAAAAACTTTGAAAATTAATAAAACCGTAACAGTACTGTAATATTCATATGATAGGTTTGTGAATATTAAATTATTGGAGGAATTAAGAATGAGAAAAATTATAGTTATTTTAGTTTTATTAGTGTTTTCTTTAAATGCTTTTGCTGCTGATGGGAAAGTATTCAAACTGTCAATCAAGCCCGACATGACAATGTTTTTTAACTATGGTCTGGATTTGGATGAAAACACAAACCTTTTTGAACTGGGTCGAATGTATCTTGGTCTAAAAGTAAAACCGACAAAAAACGTAGCTTTCAGGGCAACTTTGGATGTTAAATATGACGGATCAGTTAAAGGTGCGTATTTCAAGTATGCATATGCTGAAGTAAAAAAACTTATACCTATGTCAAAGTTCATTTTTGGACAGCAGAAAACAGGTCTTATTGATTTTAATCAGAAGATTTGGAAATACAGAGAGCTTGTAAAAGTTCCTGTTGATCTTGCGAAACTTGACACAAGCGCTGATATGGGTCTTGCTATAGACGGGAAACTTCCTGCCGGAATGGGTGGTTTTCATGTAGGTTTTTTTGCGGGAGAAGGTTACAAGAAAGACACAACTGAAGAAGACAAAGCAAAGGCTTTTAGTTTTAGACTTAATCTTACTCCGGTTAAAACCATCAAGGGTCTTATGCTGACAGGTTATTACAAATTATGGGCAGCTAGCGTAAGCGGAGGAGATTCAACAAGCATGTTCGGCGCTATTCTTTCTCTGAAGTGTAAAATGCTTACTATTGCAGGTGAATACTTTTCCAAGGCAACCGGAGATGCCGGAGCTGAAACAGTAAGTTCCTTATATGCTTCTTTTCACGCTGTTCCTAAACTCCTCGATATTTTTGGAAGAGTTGACTTCAACGATCATGATACAGATGTTGATTTTGACCTTCAGACAAATCTTTATGTAGGCCTGAAATATTGGATTGCTAAAAAGACCAGCATGGGTCTTGCCTATGTTAGAGTAGCAGCAACTGATATATCACATGGTTTGAATCTCTTTTTCAAACAATCTTTCTAGTTAATACCGAATAATTAAAAGGCCTCCCTTTAATTGGGAGGTTTTTTTTATTTATTCCTTTTTTTCGATGAAATTTCCAAATCTTTATAAAATCGTAACATTTTTGTAACATGGAAATTTTAATATTAAGCATATCAAAGAAGGAGATTTTATACAATGAAGAAAATTATGATGATTTTAATGATGTTTGTTTTTGCCGTTTCATGTGCTAAGACCGATAATCAAATTACGATTAAAGGGTCAGATACTGAAGTTAATCTTGTAAGTGATTTTGCTGAAGCTTATATGAAGATTAATAAAAAGGTAAAAATAGCTGTAACCGGCGGAGGGTCAGGCACAGGTATTGCCGCTCTTTTAAATAATCAGGTTGATATCGCGAATGCTTCCCGTCTGATTAAAAGCAAGGAAATAGCAAAAGCTAAAGCTAAGGGGATTAACCCTGTACAGGTTGTAATCGCGACTGACGGTCTATCAGTGATTATTAACCCGGCAAACAAAGTTAAAGATCTAACAATCGGTCAGATCGCTGCTATTTTCAAGGGTGAAATCAAGAACTGGAAAGAAGTCGGCGGAGCTGACAAAAAAATCACATGCTATGGCCGTCAAAGCAACTCCGGAACTTTTGCTTATTTTAAGAAAAAGGTTCTTAAGAAAAAGGATTTCAGCGCTGATGTCAACAGAATGAACGGAAACGCTCAGATAGTTGTGTCTGTGAAAAAAGATGAATCAGGTATCGGTTATGTCGGTATTGGTTATATCACAGGTAAAGATGGAAAATTTGTTCCCGGGATCAAGGTTATAAGTGTAGCTAAAAAACAGGGCAGCCCTTATATAGCTCCTGCAAAGAATTCAATTATGTCAGGCCTTTATCCTTTAACAAGACCGTTAAATCAGTATTTAAACGGTAAGCCGAAGGGCAAGATACTCAAGTTTCTCAGATTCTGCCTGTTTACAAAAGAAGGTACTGAGATTGTTAAAAACAGTGGATTTTTTCCGGTTCAGGTAAAAGACCAGAGAATTAATGCCGCTGCAGGATTAAGCAGATAAACTGTTCTTCAACGGGTTGTGTAAGGCAGGCTCTCCTGAATACTGCCCGTATTTAGATAATTCAGTCGTAGGGAAGGGCAATGCCCTTCCCTGTTTTTTTAAAACAAAGGAAGTTCAATGGAAAACTTAGTACATGGAAAACCGGAAAATATTAAAAAGCTAAAAGCTTTATTAAAAAAAATTGATCCGGCAAAAACGTTTTTTCAGATTATTGGGATTACCGTTGTTATTGTTCTACTTGGTATATTTGTGCTATTGATTGGTAACTCACTTCCTTTTTTTGCTGAGAATTCAGTTCTGGATTTTTTAGGCGGGACAAGATGGAATCCGACATCTACCGCTAAACCGGGTTACGGCATTCTTGCTCTTGTGATAAGCACTCTTTTTGTAACGTTCGGTTCAATGCTGATTTCAGTACCTCTTGGAGTAGGCGCGGCCTTGTATCTTTCAGAAATTGCTTCACATAAGGTGCGTGAGACTTTAAAACCAATAATAGAAATGCTGGCATCCATTCCTTCTGTTGTAATCGGTTTTCTGGGGATTACTTTTCTGGGACCGCAAATCGCGAAAATAACGGGAATGTCAAACGGACTCAATGCTGTTAATGGTTCGATTTTACTAAGCTTGATGGCTCTTCCTACTATTATAAGTTTGTCTGAAGATTCGCTTCGCAGTGTACCCAATTCTTACCGCGAAGCTTCATATGCTCTTGGAGCCAATAAGTGGGAGACAATGATTAAGGTGATCCTTCCTTCCGCAAAATCAGGGATTTTCGCGGCATTGATGCTGGGTGTTGGAAGGGCAATCGGGGAGACAATGACTGTACTTATGGTTACCGGAAATGCTCCGCACATGCCGTCTTCTTTTCTTGATTCTGTGAGAACATTAACCGCGACAATTGCCATTGAACTGGGAGAAGTTCCATACGGGTCAATGCATTTTAAGGCGCTTTTTGCCGTTGCTCTTATACTGTTTATTATAACTTTTTTTATCAATTTAATCGCGGATATAGTTTTACGAAGACAGCAGAACATTGCTCTTGGTAAGATCAAGGCTAAAAAGAGGAATGTATAATGGAAAATAAAAAAGTGAATACAAAAAATTTAAAAAGAAATAAAAAAATAAAAAGCGGTGCTGGACATTCTTTACTTGTTACATGTATAATAATTGTTATTGCTATTGTAGCAATACTCTTATTTGATATAATTTTTATAGGATCAAAGGCTCTGAGTTGGGATTTTTTGACTTCAATGCCCAGGGATAGAATGACAAAGGGAGGCATCCTTCCATGTATTTTGGGAACTTTTTACGTAACAATAATAACAACCCTGTTTTCAATTCCCTTTGGAGTATCAACCGCAATCTATCTTAACGAATATGCGAAGGATAATTTTTTTACCAGGATTATCAGACTTGCCATCAGGAATTTAAGCGGCGTTCCTTCTATAGTGTATGGGATATTCGGAGTTGCCCTGTTTGTTGATCTTTTTGG
>JAGLSM010000234.1 GCA_023135745.1 Spirochaetota bacterium
TCATACAGGTATGCGATTATCAATAATCTAACCGGTGATATCAAACAGGATGATGGAACAACAATAAAGGAACAGCTATACATATCGGATACCGGTTTTGTTTCTTCGGACTCACAACCTGCAGGAACAATCCCGGGAAAAATTGACCTTAGGGGTTTTAGCTTCAGTTTCGGGATTCAGTTTTCCTTTGGAGAAAAAAGATACAGCAATATACCTGAAGGACTCTATAGATGAAAAAACTCATTTTAACTATCGCCATTCTACACTTGCTTACATCTGCATTGTTTTCCATGCGGTTTTATTATAAAAAGAATAAGGCATTGACTTACCTTGAAGAAACCATTCTCAATCAAAAAATTTACAGAGACAAAAAACTATTTTTAAAAACCAAAATAAAATCAATCCTGAAAGTAAAGCAGTATAAAATTTCAGGCGATGAAAGATATTTTAAAGGAACAATCGAATACCATATTCCGGACGGAGACGGAGAATTCAGCAAAAAAACACAAAGAAATATATCCTTTTCAAGAAACAAACTGGGAAGCATTATTTTAAAAAAGGGCTCTAAATTCTTTCCGCGGAGAAATTTACCCAAATTCCTTAATAAGAATATACGTATTAATAAAAGCTGGTCAGCACCTGTATATGAACGTTTTAATCTTACTCCTTTAGGTATAAGAAAAGAAATCGAGATATCGGCAAAGGTCACCTATAGGTATATCCGTGATCAGGAACTCGACGGATATCATGTAGCCGTTATTTTTTATTTTTATTCGTTTAATAAAAAAATAAAAAACAAACAACAAACAACTGTAAAAGGAACAGTTATTGGTCTTTTGTTCTGGAATAAAGAAAACCAGTCTCCGTACAGATTCAGCGAATCATTCAATATCAGCTTTAAAACCGATGACAGCCGTTCACTGCGCAGTGACGGTTACGCGGAAAAATCTGTTTATATTATAACCACAAAAGAAAAAAAGAAATTTAAACTAAGAAAAGCTATACAAAAATCTCTCGACAAAAATCAGAATCTTCGAATTTCAAAAAAAGGAGTAGTCCTTAATCTTAAAAATATCCTTTTTGACACCGATAAATCAGTAATAAAAAAAGAGTATATTATTAAACTTAAAAAGGTGTCTGATTTCCTGAAAAAACGCAAGGATCTCAAAATCAGGATCGAAGGACATACGGATAATTTGGGAGAATTAAAATATAACACGGATCTTTCATATAGAAGGGCTACGGCTGTATATAACTATTTTACAAAAATAAAAAAAATTCCATCATCACGTATAACATACAACGGCTGGGGTCCGCGTAAACCGATAGCATCCAATTTTTCAAAAGAAGGACGCAGAAAAAATAGACGCGTTGAAATTATATTCCTTTTAAAGTAAGCTGAATAACAGTCAAACCTAAAATGAGATATTAAAAAAGCCTTAGTTTATCACAGCACCCGCAAATAAATTACCGTTTGTCTCGCCGGTCAGTACTGTATCCGCGTCTGATATATCTTTGGATGAAATACCCAATCCTCCGCCGATAAAAATATAGGCCCTTCCTAAAGTTGAATCATACCCGCTTGCACCTATTGTTATATCGAGATACCCGTCTCCGTTTATATCACCCGAAGATACAGCTGTTCCAAAATAGCTGACAGGCCCGCCTGTAAGAATTCCATCTGCTGAATCCGCGTTCTTATTAACTATCCCCGAACCTGATCCCTTAAATATATATGCTCTTCCCTGATTAAAAGTAAACCCCCACGCTCCAACAATAACATCAGCAAAACCATCAGTATCTATATCTCCAAGTGAAATAGAACTTCCAAAATAATTATCATCGTCCTCACCGGTAAAAATAGTGTCCGCACTCCCTGCGGGTTTTCCTGCTATACCTGAGCCGGAGCCATGAAAGATATAGGCCCTTCCCCTGTTTGTTCCATAACCATAAGCTCCGGCAAGTATGTCTTTATAACCATCTCCATTTACATCACCGCAGGAGACAGCCCATCCAAACAGATCGCCAGCAGCCTCCCCTGTAAAAATACTGTCAGCACCGCCTGCAGCTTTATCAGGTATTCCCGAGGCTCCGCCATAGAAAAGATATACTCCTCCATGTTTTGAATTATTACCATAAGCTCCTATTATTACATCAGAGTATCCATCGCCATTGATATCCCCGGTTACAACCGAGCAGCCGAAATAATCATTAACAGCAGCTCCCGAAAAAACAGTGTCCGCGCTTGAGATTCCCATACTTATTATATATGAGTTGCCGCCAAGGAATATATAGGCTCCGCCCTTGTTTACTCCCACGCCATGAGCGCCTACAATAAGATCAGAATATCCGTCCCCATTAATATCTCCCGATGTGATTGACTGCCCAAAACGGTTTCCCGGGACTTCCCCATTAAGTATGGTATCAGCAGCGGCAGCATTTAAACTTGATACTCCTGAAGTGCTGCCATAAAAAATATACAATCTTCCGCTTCCCGAATTCCATCCGTTCGCGCTGATTATTACATCAGAGAATCCATCAGAATTGATATCAGCTGAACAAACAGCACTTCCAAAAGAATTGGAAACAGATTCTCCGGTTAATATAGAATCTGCAGTATCAGCATCACGGCTCGGAATACCTGAGATTCCGCCCCTAAATATATAAACCCGCCCTGTCGCTGAAACGTATTCTCTTGCTCCTACAATAAGGTCCGCATATCCATCTCCATTAGTATCCCGATTTATCCCTTTTTGAACCATTATTGACATAATGGAAGAGTAATTCCCTGATGTATCCCTGGACCGTATATTAAGAACATGAACAGATCCATCCTTCCAGGTCATTGAGCCTGAGGGTATTTTAAATTTCCAATTTGTAGTACCGCTTGCCTGAGTGTATTCTCCACTATCAATAGATATCTCAATCGCCTGAATGTTTACATTATCCGCGGCTGTTCCTATAATAAACCCGGAATGAAGAACTCCGTTGTTTTTAATATTTAGAACACTTACTGAAGGATTTGTTCCATTATCATAAAAAAGCTCTATTGATGTCGTACAACTAATAAAAATCAATAAACTTAGAAAAAGAAAAACATACTTTTTCATTATATTACTCCAATTGCGGGAAAAGAACCCCTAATATTAAGTTGCTTATTACTATACCCCTATAATAACATTTTAGTTCAAATTATGTGTTATGTCAAATTTAACAGAGGATGCAATTGATTCCGGAAAGAAAAAATCTTATCTCAAGTAACTCTAAGACTCTTTTAATTACATATTATTATTTTAAAAATTTGAAATCTTTTTCGTGAAGATTCGGACTTCGACAAGCTCAGCCACCGGTTAAAACCCGTTCCCTGCGCATGTGGTGAGCTTAGTCAAACCACGGAGTCGTCAGTCACTGATCGGGGCCGCCGTTCCCTGAGCTTGCCGAAGGGAGCAAAATCGTTGATCACTGAGCGTATGGTGAGCGTAGTCGAACACACGGCGTCTATTCTGTCTATAAACCCAGTATCCTGTTAATCTTATTTTTTGCTTCGGTAACATCTATAACTGCGCTATGATTTATACTCTTGTCGGTGAGATTTAATAATCCGCGATGTACAGGCACTCCTGATTTCTCCGATAGTTTTTCAAGAAGGATTATTTCGTCATTCTCTGTAAGATCACCTGATACAGCTCCGTATACAGCTTTATTAAATTTGAAAGCGGACGCTGTTGAATCAATAACTGTAAAGGTTCTGTCATCTGTAGAATTTCTGTATTTATTAAAGACATTTACAGCAACAGCAGTGTGCGTATCAATGAGATAATCAAATTTATTAAAGGTCATTTTTATTTCACTAAGAACTTCATCTTCCGCAGCCCATCCGCCGGTAAGAATATCTGAAATAGACTTCAAAACATCATCACCGCTGTTAAACTCCCCCTTAGTCATGAGATCATCATAACATGAATTAATCAGCGAATGATTATG
>JAGLSM010000235.1 GCA_023135745.1 Spirochaetota bacterium
ATTAACATAGCTTATTCGTGGTTAATTCTCTTAAACTTCAGTGTGGAAAAGAAAATGAATCTGAGAGAATGACCTCTATGTATGAAGTTGAATTAAAAGCCCGGGTAGATAATTTTGAGTTTATAAAAAACAAACTTGAAGAAATGTACGATTATAAAGGTAAAATCCATAAATTTGACAGGTATATGCGCAGAAAGGGAGACAAAGATATTATTGATAAGGTCTTCAGGATAAGGATTGAGAATGAAGGCGCGGTTGTCGGATACAAGGATAAAAAAAGACAAAGGGGAGTGGAAATAAATATAGAAAATGAGTTTGGAGTTACAGATCCTGATCTTTTTATACAGCTCATGGAAAAAATGGGTTTTGAGGTTTATGTTGAAAAAGAAAAGAAGGGTTTTTTATTTAAAGATTCTGACTACAGTATTGAATTGATGAATATAAGGGGTCTCGGAAATTTTGTTGAAATTGAAAAAATTTTGCAAAATCCGGACAATAATGAAATTGCCGCGGCTGAAAGCGGAATTCGGAAAATTTTAAAAGAAATAGGAATAAAAAGTGAAAAGATTGAGCCCCGATATTATATTGAAATGCTTTTAAAAAAATAATTAACTCTTTTCTCCTACAAAAAATTGACATCACAATCCTTTTAAACGTACCTTATAGCATGGCTGAAAAGCAGAAAACCGGAATAAAAATTATTATTAAAAACAAAAAAGCTTTTCATGAGTTTTTTGTTCTTGAACGTTATGAGGCAGGAATAGTGCTAAAGGGGACGGAGGTTAAGAGTCTGCGTATTGGTAAAATTAATTTCCTGGATGCTTATGCTTCAATAGTGAATAAAGAAGTATGGCTCAAGCAGATGCATATTTCACCCTATTCTCACGGTAATCGTGATAATCATGATCCGGCTAGGAAGAGAAAGCTTCTATTTCATTCAAAGGAAATTTTGAAAATAGATCAGAAAATGAAAGAAAAAGGCTTAACGCTTATTCCTCTTTCCTTGTATTTTTTAAGAGGCAAGGTTAAGGTTGAGATTGGATTGTGTAAAGGTAAAAAACTTCATGATAAACGAAAGACTCTTCAGGAGAAGGACGCGAAACGTGAAATGGATCGCGAGACGAGGAATAGATAATGAGTGCCAGGATTCTTGTGGTAGGTATTTCCGCTACAGATATTACTGTACATAGTCAACGCCTGCCGAATAAGGGTGAGATTGTTTTTGGTAAGGAATATATGATAACCGGAGGCGGCAAGGGTGCTAATCAGGCGGTTGCGGCTGTGCGTCTTGGGGCTGATACTTCGTTTATATCAAAAGTCGGGAATGATGAATTCGGCAATAACCGTGTTCCTGAGCTTGTTAAAGAGGGCATCAATGTAGATTATCTGATTCGTGATGAAGAGAACAACAGCAGCCTGAATCTTGTAACAATGGATAAACGCGGCGATAATCAGTCTATTACTTCACTTGGCGCAAGTTATACTCTCAGTCCGGAGGATATCCTCAAGGCGGAAGCCGTATTCAAGGAATCAGAGGTCCTTATTATAAGTTCGGATCTGCCTGTGAATACTTTTAAAAAGACAATAGAACTTGCATCTAAATATGGATTATTCATAATTTTTAATCCGATCGCGGATAAATCTATCATGAATGCTGATTATTTAAAAGATATTCATCTCCTGGTATGTAATAAAAATGAACTGGGAATAATTACAGGTGAAAAAACAGGGCATCTTGAGACGGTTGTCCCTGCTGCCGGGAAATTGACAAGTCTTGGTTTAGGCTGTGTTGTCTGCACATTGGGCGCAGAAGGTGTGGTAGCAATTACAAATGAATATGATGATTATTACGAAACTTTTGAGGTAGTAAAAAAGGACATTAATGGGGCAGGTGATACATTCATCTCCGGTCTCGCGTACTCACTTTCCATAAATAAAGCATTAAAAAACATATCGGTTTCATCGGTCATTGATCTTAGGGATGCTTTCAGGAATAGTATAGCATTTGCCTGCGCGTGTTCTTCAATATCCATTTCTAAATCGGGGACACAGACTTCTTTTCCGAATCTGACTCAAGTTGAAAAGTTTTTAGAGGAGCATGGTGAGTACATTGGGGAGATGACAGTTCAGAGGAAACTTTTACCTTCCGCGGATCTATATCAATTTATTGAGGAAAAAACATATAAGATTCGAAAGCTGATACTTCAGATGATTACCGAAGCAGCCAGCGGACATCCCGGTGGAGCTCTTTCATCGGCTGATATTATGACGGTTCTTTTTTTTCATGAATTAAAATTAAATGTGAATCAGCTTAACTGGCCTGACAGAGATAGATTTATTTTATCAAAGGGCCATGTTGTTCCCGTTCTCTATGCCTGTCTGATTGAAAAAGGCATATTAAAACCGGAAGAAGTATCAACACTGAGAAAGTTCGGCTCAAGACTTCAGGGGCATCCTGATATGAATAAGGCTCCCGGTATTGAAATGAGTACAGGGTCACTTGGGCAGGGCTTATCAGTAGCAAATGGAATAGCCCTGGGAGCCAAACTGGATGAAAAGGATCTCAGGGTCTATGTACTTCTAGGTGACGGAGAAATACAGGAAGGCCAGGTTTGGGAAGCCTCCATGTCTTCGGTACATTTTAAACTCGACAATCTTTGCGCGATTATTGACTACAACGGGCTCCAGATCGGAGGGACAATCGGACAGGTTAAATCAACGATTGAACCTCTGGTGGATAAATGGGAGAATTTTGGATGGCATGTTATAGAGATTAATGGACACAGCATACATGAGATAATATCCGCATTTAATACTGCCCGCAAGGTCAAGGGGCGCCCTACAATGATAATTGCCCATACAATTAAAGGTAAGGGTGTCAGTTTTATGGAGAGAAGTGTTGAATATCACGGCAAGCCGCCTTCATACGAATTACTTAAAACGGCATTAAAAGAACTCGAACAGATAAAGCAGGTGGATAATGTATAAAAAAGGTGAAATGGTTTCTCTTAGAAAAGTCTACGGTGAAACGCTGGCTGAAATTGGGGCGGAGAATAAAAACGTAGTTGTTCTTGACGCGGATCTTGCCAAATCGACAATGACCGGACTGTTTGCCGCAAAATTTCCCGATCGTTTTTTTGATATCGGAATAGCCGAGCAGGACATGATATGCACAGCCGCCGGACTTGCTAATTACGGGAAAATTGCATTTGCCAGTTCATTTGCCATTTTCGCGACAGGGCGGGCATGGGAACAGATTCGTAATTCAATATGCTATCCGAAACTTCCCGTTAAAATAGTAGCCACACATGCCGGAGTAACAGTTGGTCCGGATGGAGGTTCGCATCAGGCTCTTGAGGATATCGCGATAATGAGAGCAATTCCAAATATGAAGGTTATTGTTCCTTCCGATGCCTATGAGACTGCTTCAGTTATTAAACGTATTGTCAGTTATGATAAGGGTCCGGTTTATGTGCGTCTGGGCAGGGATAAGGCAGAGACAGTTTTTGATGATACCTACCAGTTTTCCATTGGAAATGGCAGTATTCTAAAAAAAGGGACGGATCTTACGATATTTACCTGCGGAATAATGACCGGACCTGCATTAAAAGCGGGACATGAACTGGAAAAAGAAGGAATAAAAGCAGCAGTTGTGAATATGTCCAGTATTAAACCAATTGATGCTGACATGATAATAAAAATGGCAAAAAAAACCGGTGCCTTTGTCACATGCGAAGAACATAATGTAATTGGCGGATTGTTCAGTGCAGTTTCCGAAGTTTCTTCACAAAATTGTCCTGTTCCGATTGAACCGGTAGCAGTTAATGATGTTTTTGGTGAGTCAGGAACCCCGGAAGAGCTTTTGGGAAAACATGGGCTTACAATGGAGAATATTGTTGAGAAGGCTAAGGCTGTTTTGAAGAGGAAATTGGGGTAGGTATGTAGGGGACGCAGATCTAGGTTGTCCCTTAACTCATCGGATA
>JAGLSM010000236.1 GCA_023135745.1 Spirochaetota bacterium
ATAGTATTTATCAAAATAAAGCCCTTTCTCAGGATGTAATAAAAACAGCTTTTAATTTAATTGATAAGAAATCTGATGGAATATATTTATTAAATAAGGATATGAAAATAGCTCAGAATTTGAAGTTGACAAATTTCATTCTTTTTAGGTTTTACAGGAATGTTTTTATGTTTAATAGAAAAGGCTCCGGAATTTTACATAATAGACTTATTCAAAATACAGGGAAAGAATTAGCATTGTTTTTAAAAAGACTTAACTCAGTTGAAAAAATGTTCTCATTGTCATTTTTGTCAAAACAGTGGAAACTACTGGCTCAGACTCAGAAATTTTTTTTACCTCCCGCCATTCCTATTATAAATGGACTTGATATAGATATTTTTTATAAACCATTTATTAATGTAGGCGGGGACTACTATGATATTATAAGACTGAATGATGATGAGACTCTGATTGTTCTTGGTGATGTATCAGGCAAGGGCTTGTCTGCGGCAATAATAATGGGTATTATTATTAATTCAATAAAAATATCGGAGGATAAAAAAAACCTTAAGAGTATTGCTGAATCAGTAAATGAGATTATCAGAGTTATGAGATTTAAAGGTAAATTTACCGCGCTATTTCTTGGTTTGTTTAATAACAAGACAAGAAATTTTAAATATGTAAATGCCGGAATTCCATATATAAATTTGATAAGGGAATACACCTTATTGAATCTTCCGGCAGAGTCGCATCTGCTTGGTATTTTTAAAAATGAAAGGATAAAAATAAATATCAAGGAGATTGATTTAAAAAATGAAGATGTAATTGTTATGTGCAGTGATGGAATAACAGAGCTGGAAGATAAAGAAGGGATCATGTTGGTTAATTCTAATGATTATAAAAAGAAACTCATGCTTAGTTCAGGAAAAGCATCTTTGGAAATAAGGGAAGGTATTATGGATCTTGTTTCCAGGTATGACAAAAAAAGAGATATAAGAGATGATATCACATTAATTGTTGTAAGAGTTATAGAGGGTATGTCATGATTACAACAATAAATTATATTCTTGCCCCGATTATAATATTATTTGGTTTTTACATACTTAATAAATATAGTGCTTCAATAAATACGAGGCTGTTTTTCTTAATTTGTTTTGCCACATTTTTTCTAAATTTATTTGTAAGTATTGGTTTTGATGTAATTTTCATTTTTGGTTTCAAATTATCAACTATCTTTATAAGGCTGGCAGCAGTAATGCTGTTTGCGCTTTATATTTTAATTTACAGATTATCATTGAGTTTTCCTTATGAACTTGAACTCAGAAAATGGAATATTGTTTTAACCGGAGTTTTTATTATTATAGCTTCGATACTTGTTTTCACTGATTTGTATGTTGTAAAAGTTGTTTTAAGGAAAGGGGGTTTTTTTAGAATAGAAGGTATTTTATACCGATATATTTCCGGATTTGGGCTTTTAATTGCTATTGGCAGTATTCTGCAATTTGTCAGGAGAAAAGCAAAATTCAACAATCCGATATTCAGTCTGCAGACTAATATAATAATCTTCGGCCTTGTCCTGGTCCTTATTATTGCTGTTTTTATATCTGTTGTTATTCCATCTGTCTTTAAAACGTTTAAATATTACCCATTAGGCGCTGTAATGGTAATTCCAATGATTACAAGTCTTTTTTATGCTATTACCAGGTACAGGCTTTTTTCAATAAAAACGACGATTCATAAAACCTTATTATTTCTTGCTTTTTACTTAATTCCTGGATTGATTGTGGGTGGATTTATTTATCTCTCCAGACTCATTGAAGGTGATTTTAAACCTATAGTTTTCATGACTGGATCGGCATTAATTTTTCTTTTAATGATTCCGGTTAGAAAAAATTTCAGTAAAAAACTGAACCGCATTTTTAAAAGAGGGCAGTTGTACGCTAAGGATTTGAAAGATGAACTGAACTATATAGACTTTACAAGAGGCCATGATTCGGTAATATCTGACCTGAAAAATATTTTGTCAGAGAATATTGGAACAATAAATGTACATATTTTAATAAGGTTAAAATCCGGAGATCTGGTAGAGGGTAATTTAAAGACTGATTATATTATAAAAACTGATGACCCTGTGTTTTCCTTTTTAGCCAAGACAGAGGAAAAGATAATCTTTAAAACAGAAATATTGTCGAATCCTGTTTTCTCTGATATTAAGCTGGAATTAATGGATCTATATATACAGCTGTCAGGTGAGGTGATTATCATTCTTATGGACAGGGATGAAATTACAGGTTTGATTGTTCTGGGTAAGAAAGAAACTTTAAAAGATTATACTGACGCGGATTATACTGCTTTGCACAAGGTACTTCCCAAGCTTTTTATAATAATGTATTACATTGGGAATGTTGGTGCTTATGAAGCTGCAAAAGTATTAAAGCAGGAGCTGGTATACTGTGAGCAGATTAATAATTCCATTTCAAAAACTATTGACAAAATTGATTCAACGGCAATTAAAACCGAGTTTATAACAAAATCTATTGATGGTTTGAGCGGTGACTTGATTGATATAATTAATATCAGTAATGACGAGAGTGTTATAGTTATTGGATCTGTAAGCGCTAAGGGTATTTTGGGGAGTATGTCAGTAATAATAATAAAATCAATAATAAGGACAATCCTCAAAAAAGGAATAGAATTGTTTGAAGTGGCTTCAAAGGTAAATGATTTTATTAAACAGCACCTTCCAAGAGAGATGTATTTTTCCTGTATTTTTATGAGTATAAGGTTTTCAAAGATGAGGCTTGAATTTGTAAACTGTGGTATACCAATAGTATATTATGTTAGAAAGAATACAAATGGCACAGTAAAGATCGAACCAATCCAGGGACGCAGTAAAATTCTGGGGTTTGCAAAGAATATTAAGGATATGATAAATACAAAGAAAATAGATTTAAAACCGGCAGATATTTTGTTTATATGCACTAACAGTATGATTGAAGGCTCGTTCTATCCGAAGGATTCTAATATCAAATTGAGTGTATATGGGCATTTAAAAGAGAACTATGGTAAGTCGGCTCAAGAGATAAATAAACTCTTATATGAAAAAATTTTAAAATTTACTTTTAATTCTATTAAGAATGATGTTACACTGTTTACAATACAAATAGGCTCAGGGGATGAAAATGGAATACTTGCAGATATCTGAAAAAGAAATGAACGGTTACGTTCTTTTAAATGTAACAGGGTCAATTACTACCTATACATATACAGACCTTCAGGATAGATTATATTCGCTGATTGAAACAACACCGGTGTGTGTTAATCTTGAAAAGGTTGATGATCTTACTTCTGCCGGACTTGGTTCTCTTTTGGCTACTTTGGAGTTGAGTATTGAGAAGGAACATGCTTTATATCTGTTAAATCCATCGGCCGCAGTTAGGCGTATTATCGACTTAACCGGGTTTCTCGATGATTTTAATGTAATATCTTCAATTGATGAAATAGAAGTAGAATAGTCTCATTTGTGCTTACAGCACAAATGAGACTAAGGTTCTGCAACTGAATAAATTCCAGATAATACTGAGTTTGCCGGATACGTTAGGGAACGCAGATCCAGGCTGTCCCTTAACTACATCGGATACTTCAGAACTACTTATTTCAGGTGGAATTGCAGGTTTTTTCCAGTATTTTGATTATAAATATGCTGAAATTAGCTTAATTTTCTCAAATTATTGAGATTATGTGGTGTCTTCGCAGTTAAGGGACAGCCTGAATCCGCGTTCCTATCCTACCCACACCTCAAACCAAATATTCACCCACCCCAATAAACACCCTATCCACAATCCTGTTAATCCCTAAATCCCGAAAATCCCGGTCCGGACAATCAATCCATCCCTGCGGGCTTACCTAATCTGCGGTACATATTCAGTATGGTTCCGCTTACATCATCCTGATCATCTTTAAAGAGATCCTTTTTTGTAT
>JAGLSM010000237.1 GCA_023135745.1 Spirochaetota bacterium
TGAAACAAAATCCTGGAAAGAATCATATATCTCAACAGTCGGGCTTTCCAAAATCACCGATGCTAACCAGAACGCTGCAATATTTCTTGCAACAACCAAAGATTCAACAACTGCAACTTTCACTGCAGATTTCTTTGCAACATTGCCTAATCAGTCAATTCAGGTTTATGCCTATCTCGTGGGAAGCCAAAATTATTGTTTGACCAATATAGTGGTTACAAGCAGCGCGGCTAACAAGACAACGATCAGTATACCAAAGCCGGTGGGCATTATTCCTTCCGGATCCTATCAGTATCAGCTAACACTTGAGACAAGCAACGGATCACGTTTGCTGCAGGCCAGTATTGGATATACGCATTAGGGAAGTGGGTGGAGTATTTTTTTAACAGCAAGGTGCAAAGAAAATCCGCTGTATCCACAAAAATTTATATTTCATCCCTACTACCTCCGACTCCAGATATGAAATCCAATATTATCTACTACAATATGAAATGGTATTCTTACTCAGATAAAACAGAAAATAAATTAGTACATCACTTCTCCTTCCCTCAAGGGAAGGAGATAGAGGTTAGGTCTTACATCATCGATACAGGATCTATATCAATCTCATAATAAACTTTTGATTTTGTTCCTTCTTGTAGACCTGCATTTTTTATCCATGCCTGGAGAAGTGAAATATATTTTCCCTTCAGAATTACATGAATCCGGTAGTTTTTGGCAATTTTCGAAAGCGGGCAGGGTGCAGGTCCGAGAAGTTCAGCTTCTTCAGGTTTGTATTTTTTTAGAGCAGATGCGGTTTTTTGAGCTTCATTTTCAGTACTTTGCAGGTCTTTGCCGCGAAGGACAATCCTGATCATTCTTGAGAAAGGAGGATAGGACATCTCCATACGTCTTTTCATCTCTCTTTCGAAGAATCCTTCTCCATCTCCGGTCAACGCGCTTTTTATCGGATCGGCATCAGGCATCATTGTCTGAATGACAGCGGTTCCTTTTTTTTCCGCCCTTCCGCATCTTCCTATGACCTGAATTATCTGGTTGTAGGTTCTTTCCCAGCTTCTAAAGTCAGGAAGGTTTATTTCAGTTTCAGCTGAAAGTACTCCTACAAGAGTTACATCAGGGAAATCAAGACCTTTGGTTATCATCTGGGTTCCTACGAGTACATCGATTTCCTTATTCCGAAAATCATTGAGAATTTTAAATAACGAGTCTTTTTTTGAGGTTGTGTCCGCGTCTACTCTGCTGATTCTAAGGTCCGGAAGCCTCTTCTCAAGGAAATCCTCAATTCTCTCTGTTCCCGCTCCTGCAACCTTTAGTATACCGGTATTGCAGGCGGGACATTTTTTTGGTGTTTTTAACGCGTGACCGCAGTAATGGCAAAGAAGTATTTCTCTGTTTCTGTGATAGGTCATTGTTATACTGCAATGCGGACATTGTATTGCTGATGAACAATCCGAACATATTAAAAATGAGGAATAACCCCTTCTGTTTAGAAATAGAAGACTCTGATTTCCTGATTTGAAATGATCTTTTATTGTCTTTATAAGAGGCGGAGAAATTACTCCTCCTGAAGGCTGTTCTGACATATCAATTATTTTTATTTCAGGATCCGGGTGAACAGATATACGGGATTTGAGTTCTAGAAGGTTTATTGTTTTATTTTTTGCGTGGTATAGAGTGTCAAAGCTGGGAGTAGCGCTTCCCAGGACCAGGCATCCTGAATTCCTTGTTCTGTGAAACGCGACTTGTCTCGCGTGGTAACGCGGGCAGTCGTTGGCCTTGTAGCTGGAAACATGTTCTTCATCGATGATAATAAGTCCCGGATCTTTAAAAGGAGCGAAAACAGCCGACCTTGCGCCTATTGCAGCGTCTACTTCGTTGTTGTATATTTTTTTCCACTGGTTTATTCTCTGTGCCGGTGTAAGTCTGGAATGCAAAACTGCAATCCTGTCTCCAAATAAAGCCCCGAATCTCGAAATAGTTTGAGGTGTAAGTGAAATTTCAGGTACAAGTATGATAACCTTTTTGCCTGTATTAACAGCGAATTCAGCGCAGTGTCTGTATACCTCAGTTTTACCGCTGCCGGTAATACCGTGGAGAAGAAATGACTCTCCCGCATTTGCTGATATTCCTTTTTTTATTTTTTCAACTGCTGTATTCTGTTCGGCATTCAGTTTTTTAAGGTCCATGTCGTCTTTGAAAATTTGTGATGCTTCAGGGGTGACTCCTCTTTTACCTGAGGGGATTATTGTGGACATTGCCTGACCGAGGGAACAGAAGTAGAAACTGCTGATCCACGACGCAAGCTCGATTGTTTTTATGTCAAATACAGGAGAATCATCAATGAATTTCCCGGTTTTTTTTATGGTTATACCTTTTTTGATATGTTCCGGGAGTTTTTCTGTTGATGATATGATATAACCTGTAAGCCGGCTGCGGCCGAAATCTACAGCAACTCTTTTTCCTGCGGGATCTATTTCTCCGGAGGCAGGATTCTCATAATAAAATGTTTCATTAATCGGCCTGTTAACGGCAATTTCAAGATATTTTTTTTTAGAGTTCATCAATTTTTTTTCTTATAACTTTTAGATCACCCCATGTTTCCTTTTTTGCTGATGGATTTCTAAGGAGGTATGAGGGATGGTATATGGGGATGACAGGTATACCATTGTAGCTCAAGAGTTTACCTCTTAATCTGGAGATAGATTCATCCGTACGCAGAATTGTCTGTGCCGCGTATTTTCCAAGCGTGCATATCATTTTTGGTTTAATTATTTCAATTTGTTTTTCAAGAAAATGTATACAGTTCTCTATCTCTGTTGGTTGAGGATTTCTGTTGTCAGGAGGTCTGCATTTAAGAGTATTTGCTATGTAAAGGCTGCTTCTTTTAAAATTTATCGCCTCAAACATTTTGTTTAGCAATTGACCTGCTTTTCCTACAAATGGTTTGCCTTGTATATCTTCATAATAACCGGGGGCTTCTCCAATAAGCATGAGATCAGCTTCGGGATTACCTGCTCCAAAAACCATGTTTTTCCTTGCTTTTGCTATTTCACACTTTCTGCACATCTCTGCCTCTTTTTCAAGAGACATGAGTTTTGATTGACTATTGTTATTATTTGTCTGTTCAGACTTTATTTTCCGGCTGATATCATGTTTGTTATTTTGAAGAAGCATGCTCCTGAAATCGGTTATTATCTCGAGAAAAGCTTTTTTATTGTTTTGACTGATCATGACTAAAAAATAAGTCGATTATCTCTAAAAATAAAGGAGCTTTTTAACAGATTTTTAAAATATTATGCAACGTCCTCGCAACGATTTTTCAATAAGAGCTTTTTTCGCGTACAGCGTAAAAAGCTCTTAAGGTTAAAGCATGTTGATTTTTTGTAACAGAGGCTAAAAAATGTGTTGCAAATACGCAACAGTACATCGGTTTTTGCTTAATAATTTTAAAGAATCCGTCATGTTGCTGTAACTGGATATATAATAATAAGTTATAATAAGAACCATTTATTTAGAAAGGTTGTTTTGGCACGTTAATTGCACTATTAGTCATTAAGAGAATGAAAGAAAGTGAGTACTTATGGAAATCCTGGTTTTTTCTTTTGTAGTATTTTTAACCTTTGCTGTCCTATGGGAAAACATAGGCAATAAAGATGCCCGCCATCATTAAAAACCGCTTGACTAAAATCACGCGTGAAAATAGATTCATAGGGCAGACAAGAGGTGTTTGTATTATTTATTTTGCGGGTGATTTAAGTTCATATGAAAGTACAAAAATTACAGATAAACAGTATAAAGGTATCTAACCGTGTCAGGGAAGACATGGGTGATATGGACACTCTCAGGAGAAGTATTGAAAAGTACGGCCTGATCAATCCAATAATGGTAGACAAGAATAACCGGCTCATTGCGGGTGAGAGACGTCTTAAAATTATGAGAGATATGGGTTATAT
>JAGLSM010000238.1 GCA_023135745.1 Spirochaetota bacterium
GAAGACTTTTTACACAGTCTGTCAGAGTACGCGGAGAAATTTATTTGGAGTTCATGATGTTATATCTAATAAATTGTGATGAAAAGGCGTAATAAATTCTAAACAAAATAGAAACGCCTCAGCAATATCCCGATTCTATAAATTAATACTTATGCCATGCCGAATAAATGAAAAAACAAAATATAGAGGGATAAAGACCAGCTTTTGTTCCGGTAATACTTCATAAGGCCTTTCGGAAAAGACAATGCCATGAGGACTCTTTGTATATGTTGAAAGAAATAGATGTAGACTTTTTAGTCTCCCGGACGCCCCGCTTTTTACTTCAATTGGAAATATTTTATTATCGACATTTGCGACAAAATCAACTTCAGCGGTACTGCTTTTTGCCTGTCTTGACCAATAATACAGCTGATCTTTTTGTGACGAGAGTATTTCCTGACCAGCGAACTGTTCTGCCATAGTTCCCCTGAAAATATTAAGCAAATCGGTTTTTGCAAGTTCCGTTTCCACGGACATTCCTGATAAATAACGCATCAGACCTATATCAATCATTATGGATTTAAATACTTTATGAGAAGCTGTTGCTTCCAAAGGAGTCGCTGAAGGATTAACTGCAGGAACCTTTTTAATTATTTTTGCCTGAGCGAGTAAATGAAACGCTTTTTTTATTGTTGGATTTCCATAACCTTCTGCTAATCCGGAATATTTTATTTGTTTTCCAACGCTTTGCGCGCACATAGTTAAAACAGTATTAAGACATTGATTATCAACATGAGGTTTGTATTTAGAGAAATCCCAGCGATATGTTTCACAAATTTCGGCTTGTACATTAAAAGATTCCTGCATTGAACCTGTTTCAAGATACGCTTTTACGCTTTCAGGCATACCTCCAATAAAGAAATAACGCCGTAATTCACTAATAAGAAAATCATGAGTAACCTTCGATATCCGGCAGGGGGGAGACAGTACTGTATCAACAGCTTTTTGATTACTTCCGGCCATCAGATATTCAATAAAAGTTAGAGGATAAAGGTATAAAAATTGGATTCTGCCGACAGGCATGGATATGTCAGTCATTACAAATTCCAGGAGAGATCCTGCTGCAATTACATGTAAGTCAGGCATTTCTTCATAAAAATAGCGTAACGCCATGATCGCCCTTGGGCAGGCTTGTATTTCATCAAAACAAAGCAGGGTTTTCCCCGGTATTATTCTTTGTTTCAGCACTATTTCAAGATCATTACAAATACGTTGGGCGTTGAGATTATCAACAAATATACGATGCCAGTCAGGATTTCTCTCAAGATCAATAAATGCAAATGTATCGAAATGTGTTTCTCCAAATTTTCTGATTGACCATGTTTTGCCAACCTGCCTTCCGCCTCTTAAAATGAGTGGTTTACGCCGCAGGCTTTTTTTCCATTTAAATAGTTGTTCATCAATTAAACGTTTCATTAACAAATCCGCCTTTAAAAAGGTAAATTTAAAAATACAAGGTTATTTTAGCATGGTTGCTTTAAAAAGGAAAGGCTTTTATTTTAAAAAATGATCCTGTGAATCCTGTAACGAATCTAAAATTTGCGCATTCGCGGCAAAAAAAATTAGTATTAAACCCGGGTAATCCATAAATCTCTGCGATCTCCTGTTCTCTGCGGTTAAAAGAAATTGTTTTATTAAGATTAAACCGCAGAGAGCTCAGAGTACGCGGAGAAATTTTACACGGATTAAACAGGATTTTCCTATTGATACACCCCCATATATGTAGTATTCTGTAATCAGGAGTTCAAATATGAAGAATTTACGTATTATAGTGGTTAATTTACTCATGGTTTTTATGATTATCTCGTGCAATGAATCCGATTTCAGAACCGGTACATACTCTGATACAACAGCCCCGGATGAGGTAATTTTATTCAACCTTGATGCGGCAGGAACCAACAAAATAGCAATTACATATAATAACCCGAAACAGACAGACCTTCGTGGAATACTCTTGGTACGCTGGACTAATGAGATAAGCTGGACTCCGGTTAAGAACACTCCTTACAGCAACGGTCAGGACTTGGGTGACGGCCTTACCGTAATCAGTACAAATAAACTTACATATAATGATAGAGAAAACGCGTTAATCGATACAGGGCTGATCGAGACATACACCTATCATTACAAGGTATTTACATACGACACAAGGACTAACTATTCTGATGGAGTTTCTGCCAACGCAAATCCCGGGCCTTATGCCGTGGGATGGATAGGCGGCGGTGTTAACGGATGGCAGACAGGGGATGGAAGCACAACAGGAAATGCTTTGGGTTGGATAAATGGTCCGCTGGGAGTAGTAGTTGATAATGAAGGAAATATCTATGTAGCTGAATACTACAATAATAGGGTTAGCAAATGGGACAAAAATGGAAAAGCGGTAGGCTGGATCGGTTGCGGTTTAACCGGTTGGCAGCAGGGAAATCAAACTAATTCCGGTAGTGGATTGAGTTATTTTTACAGACCTTATGGTTTATACATTGCTCCATCCGGCAATATATATATTGCTGATAATGGTAATGCGCGAATCTGCAAGTGGGATAAAAATGGTAATGCCCTTGGATGGATAGGCGGCGGTGTTGACGGGTGGCAAACGGGAAATGGAGCGACACCTGGGAATCAATACAACTATTTTGCTAATCCACAAGGTATATATCTTGACAGCTCTTGGAATATATTAGTTGCCGATACAGGTCTAAACAGAATTGCTAAATGGAATAATAATACAGGCAGTGCAATGGGTTGGATCGGAGGGGCGACTAATGGATGGAAAACTGGAACAGGAGCAGTTGCTGAGCAGGACTATAAAAGTTTTTATTATCCCTCAGATGTTGGTATTGATGTTAACGGAAATATATATGTAGCTGATGAATACAATAATCGAATATCTAAATGGTATAATAGTGCTGGTACGGCTCAGGGTTGGATTGGATGGACTGCTACCAACTGGCGATTCACTGATGTACCTGCAATTACTGGTGCAGGTGGTGGAAGTATTAATAATCCAAAAAGTGTTTATCTCATTGGTTCAAAATATATTTATTCAACAGAGATAGGTTCAAAAAGGATTGTGCGTTGGAATCAGGATGGTACCGGTTTTTTGTGGTTTGGTGCAGGGAGTAATGGTTGGAATTATGGAGATACATTATCAGGAAATGATTTTAAGTCTTTCAGAAGCCCTTGGTTTATAACATTGGATACAAATGGGAATATATACATCTCTGATCATGTTAACCAAAGAGTATGTAAATGGCGGCTTTATTAGAAGAGGCATAGCAATATCTAAAAGAATTAATATTTCGTATAGATAAAAGCTGAGACAAATTGTCTCAGCTTTTATTAAACTAAAATTTAATAAATAAAGTAAACATCAATAGATGCTTGACCTGCGTCATTAAATACTTTTATTAAATCAGCATGTCCGTCTCCGTCTACATCTCCGATTAACCATTTGTAAGAGTCAGAGTGATTTTCAAGTTGGCTTTTCCATCGGCTGGATGTAAAAGAATTATTGCCGGCTGCGTAATGGATATCGAAACTAGTTTTTCCCCAGTCATTAAATACATTAACCATATCTGCTTTTCCGTCACCATCTATGTCGCCTGATAACCAACGTTGAGTATCCCAAAATCCTCCACGTCTGGTTGCCCAACGTTGAATACCAAATGAAGAACCTGTAGAAGCATGAATGTCCATAGAAGCATAACCGTAATCATTAAATACATTGGCTAAATCATCACCGCCAACTCCATTGAAATTACCTGATGACCATTTTTGAGTATCCCAAAAACCTCCCTGTCTTGTAGCCCAACGTTGAATACCAAATGAAGAACCTGAAGAAGGGTGTACGTCGATAG
>JAGLSM010000239.1 GCA_023135745.1 Spirochaetota bacterium
TTAAGTGTTTGGGACAGTAGTGAATTTTAGTATTATCACTTGGTATTTATATTATTGAACATGCTCAAACAAAAACAACTTTTGATTCATATACAAAAACTATTTGGTATTCATTGCGAACTATTGGGTTTGGGGAAAATACACCAAAAACAAGTCTTGGTAAAATATTAACAACAGTTTTATTATTAAGTAATGTTGCGTTTTTTAGCTTTTTGGTTTCACTTGTAACAACAAAGATGAGAATTGTATTGGAGAGGATTAAAATGGGGAAAGTCGGAAAACTTACTTTAAAAGGGCATATTGTTCTCTGTGGATTCACAAAATCTACAGAGATAGTAATTGAAGAAATGCTGCGTAGAAAGGGCAGTAAAAAAAAGATCATTCTTGTAACTCAAAAACCTAATCCTGACATCAATGGAGTAATTTATGTAAATGGAGATTTTTCTGATGTAAAAGTACTGAAAATGGTGAATATTAAAGAATCGTCTATGTGTGTTGTGTTTGCTGAGCATAGAAAAGGAGATGAACCAAGGACTGTTGATATGAGAACTACCTTAACAATTTTTAATATTGAAAATACTTCTTCAAAAGTTCACACAATTGCTGAAATTATTGATAAAGATAATGCTGCAATTATAACAGAGCGTATTAAAGGTGATGAAATAATTTATAAAGAAACTACTGATGCAAACCTGATTTCTACATGTATTAGGCACCCCCATATCGGTTCGATGATTTATGAGCTTGTAAATATTGAAGGACAAGTTATAAAAGAAAAGAAATCAAAGGATTTTGGTTTGAAAAAGAAGACTGAATATGTCTTTTTTAAAAAACATGGTATAGAAAAAGGTGTTACTTTTCTTGGATTTATTGATGAGAATAATAAGTCATTTCTGGCCCCGAAGAATTCTGAGATTGTTAGTCTTGAAGATAGGCTGATTTATCTTGATGAGAATTAGTATTATGGATAGTTTTTTTTTGGAATCTTACAGTTCTTCTATATCATGCTGTGCCCCTTCCCTGCGAAGCGGGTTTGGGAAGGGGATCGGGGATAGGTTTTTTTATTAAATCCTAATAATGATACCTGCAGGCCAGAATTTTGATGGTTTCTTCATTGACTTGATAAACCAGCCTGTGTTTTTGATCAATCCTTCTTGACCAGCATCCGGAGAGTGTGTATTTAAGAGGTTCAGGTTTACCGGTTCCTGTGAAAGGTGTTTTTGTTACTTCTTTTATTAAGCGCATTATTTTTTCAGCTTTTTTTCTGTCTTTAGATATCCAATAGTGCAGGTCTTCAAACGCGTTAATATCAAAGACCAAGTTCATCTTTTACTCTATCCTGAGAGATCACATTCTTTCTTTTAATGGCGTCCATAAGTCTTTTAGCATTTTCAGGTGATTTCAGCAGATAGGCAGTTTCTTCAAGTGATTCATAATCTTCCTGAGAAACAATGACAATATTATCCCCATTCCTTCTTTTAACAAGAATAGGTTCATGTTCTTTGGCTGCTTTATCAAAAGATGATTTTAAATTTTTACGTATATCTGTATAAGAAACTGTTGTATTCATTTGACACCTCCTGTACAGTGATGCTGTACGTATACAGTATACAGCGGAATTAGTCCTTTGTCAAATTTTCCAAGACTTGTCCCGATAAAATCAGGATTTTGAATTTATACAAATCTCCCAAATCATATTGTGCCCCTTCCCTGCGAAGCGGATTAGGGAAGGGGATCGGGGTTAGGTTGGTTTTTTGCGTATAAATAAGTTTGATATTGACCTTGTTTTGGTGTATGTTTCATTTATAAATTTGATATAAAGAATTTGATATAAAAATTGGAGTAACAAATGTTCTCAGGTCTTACAATGTTAATGGCTGCGTCAAAAAGTTCGGTGTCTGTGACAAACACAATAAATGTTTTAAGTAAAAAAACAGGCTTGGCCGGTTGGATTTCTCAGGGCGGTCCAATGATGATTCCAATTATCGTAGGTTCTGTTGTTGCGCTTGCAATTGTAATTGAAAGAATACTTTATCTTAGAAGGGCAAGAATTGATACCGAGAGATTTATGGATAAGATAAAAAGAGTATTGAAGGCTAACAGGGTAATGGAGGCGCTTGTAATATGCGAAAATACTCCCGGACCTATTGCCAATCTTGTCCGAGCCGGTATTGAACTTCATGGTAAAAAGAAGCATGAGATAAAGGAAGCTATTGAGGAAGCTTCTACAAGAGAGGTTCCAAAACTTGAAAAATTTTTGCCGGCGCTCGGCACCATAGCTCATATTAGTCCGCTGCTTGGTCTTTTAGGGACAGTGGTTGGTATGATAAAATCTTCAGATGTTCTTGCAACCAGAGGGACATCAGATGCGGTAGGGCTTATTGGAGGTATTTCCGAGGCTTTGATAACTACAGCCGCGGGATTATTTGTGGCAATACCCGCTCTTATATTGTACAATTACCTTATTAATAAAGTTAACAACCTGGTTCTTGAGATGGAGATCCGGTCAACGGAACTTGTCAATGTATTGACAAATAAGGATAAGACATCGGTTTCGAAGAATTGGGAGCGAATATAGTTATGGATGACGGAGACCAACCTCTCCACCATAGGCCTTCTGCAAAATCTGATTGGACATCAGGGTTATCTCATATTTTCAGTTTAAATTCCGGGAGCTGTAAATGCTTCTAATTTATATAATCCTGGGATTATTAATTCTGGCTTCGGCGTTTTTTTCCGGTTCTGAAACTGCCGTTTTTTCTCTTGATATACTAAAGAGGGCAAGGATATCAAAATCAAAGACAAAAAAGGCCAGGATTTTCAGGGTACTTTACGCTAATCATAAAGAGCTGTTAATGACTATTCTGATTGGGAATATGCTGGTTAATATTGCCCTTTCGTCAGTCGCGTCCAACCTTTTTAATCAGAACGCTGTACTGGCAATTGTATCCATTACAGTTTTTTTACTGATATTCGGGGAAATTACGCCCAAAAATTTATCCTATGTTTTTAATTATACTATGTCCCTGTTTGTCATAAGACCTCTCTTATTTGTCTATAGACTTTTTTATCCTCTGAGAAAACTTCTTATGTTTATCACGAATCCAATAATTAAAAGATATACGGATGAGACTAAAGAGGAAAAAGGTTTGACAGCTGAAGAGATAAAAACTGCCGTATTATACGGTCATCGAGAGGGAATACTCGGCAAGGACGAAACAGGTCTTATTTCCAACTTACTTAATTTTTCCATGAAGGAAGCAAGGCATATAATGACGCCGAGAACCAGGATAAAGGCGCTGGATAAGGATGCATCGCTTAAGGAAGCTGTTGCTTTTACTAAAAACGCGGGAGTTTCAAAAGTTCCGGTATATAAAAAAAACAGGGATAATATTATCGGGCATTTGAAGACAAAGGATCTGCTTCCTTATATAAGAGGTATAAAAAAAGCAAACAGAATTCATCATTTGGTTCATCCTGTTCTCTACGTCCCTGAGGGGAAGGTTCTGGCTGATTTGTTTACCGATTTAAAAAACAGTACCATACGAATGGTTGTTGTTGTGGATGAATTTGGAGGCACCGCCGGGATAATAACTCTTGATGATCTGTTGGAAGAAATTCTCGGCCAGCTGATTGATGAAGATGAATACGCTGAGAAGTATTTCTGGAATACTCTTTCCGGAAAAACTCAGTTCAGAGGCGCGACTCCGCTTGAAATTGTAAATGAAGAAATGGGTCTTAACCTTCAGAGTGATGATTATGAAACTCTGGGCGGGTATGTGCTGGATCTTTCCGGAGATATACCGGCAAAGGATGACAAGTTTTCTGATGAGTGGAATACCTACAAGGTTAAACATATGGATGAAAACGCGATTGCTGTTATAGAGG
>JAGLSM010000024.1 GCA_023135745.1 Spirochaetota bacterium
TAAGTGTTTGGGACAGTAGTGACTTTTTTATAGATTTTCTTTTATATATGTTTTCACCTTTTCTTTTTGTACTATCAATTACAACCTTAAACCCATTTGTAAAAATAGTTCTTTTAATACTAACATACTCTTTTGTTTCAGATATCTTTTTAACTAAGTTACCTTTAGTATCATAAGTAAATTTGTCTGTATTAGTATAATCATTGCTAACATTATAATAAGAAGAATATACCAGTCTACTATTTATATCATATTTCCACTCTTGTTTTCTAGCAATATTTCCATTCTTTATATTAACCAGGCTTTTAATCTTTCCATTTTTCAAATATTCATATCTAAATAACGCTATTACATTTCCTTTAGAATTAGTTGTTTTTTTGCCAACAAATTTATTATTTGAAAAGAAAAAAATAGACTTTTGTATAAATTTATTATTCTGTTTATATTTCAAAAACTCAATCATTCTAGATTTACTATCATAGATATAAACATTTTTTCCGGTTACAATTCTTTTATTATTTAATAATAATACAATTCTTTTATTCCTTCTTAAGCCAGCATAAGTAGTAATTACTTTTTTAAATAGGACATTCCCTCTTGAATATATTTTGTGAAGAATAACACGTCCCTTTTTATCATATTTGTTTAGGACTCTGTGGTCTATATCTCCATTTTTATTAAAATGTATATTTGCACATAATTTATTTTCTTTATTGTATTTTCTTAATGATTTACTTGTAAGCTTTTTAGTATATCTATTATAATAAAATACTACTTCATACTTGAAATGTTTGTTATTAGTAACTATTGAATGTTGATGCAAGTGATTTCTATAAAAATACTTTGCTTCGATAAGAAAATTCTTATTATTGTATTTAAAAATACTTTTTCGTTTTAATTTACCTTTAAATCCATATTCTGCTTCATAAACAAGTTTGTTATTTATAAAACGTTTTATTTTTTTACGTTGAATACTTCCATCTTTCTGAGACCGTGATATGTGTATAAGTTTACGACCTTTTCTATCATAAATTTTATACAATATATTAATTTTCTTAACTGTTTTCCATCTGAAAAATTTCTTTCTTTGTTCGATATAATCAATTTTTTCACTTTTAATAACCCATTTATCTTTTTTTATAACTGATTTATTTTGATTTTTTTTCCTACTAATACTAAATGTTGTATTTGGACATAAAGCTAATATAATTAGTAAAGTTACTAATATTCCACTTCTGTGTTTTTTATGCAAAAATAATCTCCATTTTTATTTAGTGTTATATAATATAATACGCCTTAATCTTAAAAAAGGGCCATATTTTAATCCATTACAACGCCATAACCCTTCGCGTCTTGTAAGCCTCTACGAGAAACCTTTACATTTTTATATTCTTGTAACCGTTATCACAAACCTCAGATTAATTTAAGGGAATAATGAAAAAATATTGGGAATATTGGGAATATTGATCCCGACAAGTCGGGATAATCCCTGAAATCATGGCCCAGACAACCCTATGTGTCAAAAAATAAAATCAGCGTAGATCCGCTGCATCCGCGTCATCCGTGTTCTATCTATTTCCGTAAGGGACGCAGATCTGCGTCACCTACATATCAAACACATCAACAATCGACCCATCTGATTCACCGTATATTCCAATTCTCGTCAGACCGGATTTGCAGATATTAGGAATAGAATCACCGTATACCGATTCAAGAAATTTCTTAACAGGGGGAAGTCCTTTGTTCAACTGATACTCGACATGACCATCCCGTATTAAGACAGGATCAATTGATTTAAAAGGCAAAGGAGAATTAAATCTCATCGATGTTATTCTTCTAATAATACCTGATTTAATAACATCAAGAAATTTAACATCGTTAATAAAAAACCCGTCAGGAAGTACCTGATTCACCTTTTGAATCAGGTCAGCAGGATCATACTCTTGTGCAAGCTCAACCTCAAAAATATCATTAAAACTCTCCGCTCCAAGCATCACAGGCATAGCAAAAGAAATTCTGGGCTTAGGATTAAACCCTTGTGTAAAAGATATATTAAGTCCGGATCTGCTGATTGCCCTCGCGGTATGCTCAATCATGTCTCTATGGGATATAAATTTCATGAGTCCTGTCTTCTGAAATTTAAACCTGTACAGAAACCTGTTTTTTCCTTCCATATCATGGGCGAGGATCATATCAATTTTTTCTTCCCGGGGTTCCAATCCTGATTCTGAATCCGTCTTTGTAATTTCAGGATTTATACCGTTACCGCAGACACCGCAATATTCTTTACATCCGTCACGGCAGTCCGGCGATTGAACATTATCATAGTATTTAGCAAGCTCATCTTCCAGAAAAGCATTATCGGCTATTCCGCTGAATTTACTCCAGGGAAGTTTTGTTGAAGTCTCTCCATCATACTTCATCCTGTAATCATCTTCAGTCATACCAAGATCAAGAATTGATTTATACCATATAGAATAGTTGAAGTTTTCTTCCCAACCGTCAAGCCTTGCTCCATTATCATAAGCTGTCTTTATTAAAGTGGAAACATCCTCATCTCCGCGGGCAATCAAACCTTCAATAAAACTCTTATCCGGATCATGAAAAGAGATTCTAACCCTGGATCTATTGAAATGATCTCTGATCCGCCTCACCTTTTCCAAACCTGTTTGTTTCGGCATTTGCGCGGCCCATTGAAAAGGGGTATGAGACTTTGGAATAAATGTTCCGATATTTATATTTATCATCAGCTTCGGAAAAGAATTCCTGATCCGGTCTACACATTCAATTATACTTTTTTCTTCATCTTCTACATCAGGAAAACCCATCATAAAATATAACTTTATAAGACGCCAGCCTCTTCCCCATACTTCCTTTATGATTTCAAGGAGATGATCTGTATCAACCTGTTTATTAATCCGGGATCTTAGTATCTCATCTCCGGCCTCAATAGCGAAAGTCAAACCCGGTTTTCTAACACCGCCGATTAAAGAAGCTATATCAATCGTAAAAGAATTAACCCTTAGTGATGGAAGAGAAAAAGAAATCCTTCTCGGACCAAAACGTTTATTCAAACTTAGTATCAAAGGTTTTAATTGTGAATAATCACTTATAGAAAGCGAAGAAAGGGTTATCTCACGATGGCCGGTAAATGACACCATCTCATCAATAAGGGTTGAGATATTTTCAATACTCCGCTCCCTTACAGGTCTGTATGTGACGCCTGCCTGACAAAATCTGCAGCCGTTTGTACAGCCGCGGTTAACCTCAACAAGCCCTCTATCCTGGATTGCTTTTGTGTTCGGGATAATCTGCTTAACAGGAAACCCCGATGAATCAAGATCTTTGAGAATCCTCTTCCTGGTTTTACCTGACTGACCCGGTATGTAAACACCTTGTATTTCTGAGAGTCCTTTGATTATCTTTAAGCGCTCTTGCTTTTTTAATTTCGCGTCAATCATCAGGTTGGCAATATCAACAATACCTTCTTCTCCGTCCCCAAGATAAAACGCGTCAAAAAAAACTTCAAGAGGTGCAGGATTATAAACGCAGGGGCCTCCTCCAATTACAATCGGATAAGCATCCCCTCTGTCTTTTGAGTATAGAGGTATCCCTGACAATTCGAGAATTGTTAATATATTTGTATAGGTCAATTCATACTGCAGGGTAAAACCCAGTATATCAGCATCTTTAACAGGTGTTTTTGATTCCAGAAGATACAGCGGAATCCCTTTGTCCCTCAAAATTTTTTCGTAATCAAGCCAGGGACAAAAAACTCTCTCCGCGCTTATATGCTCAATGTTATTTATTGTGTTGTATAGAATTTTAAGACCAAGATTTGACATTCCAACTTCATAAGCATCAGGATAGGAAAGGGCGAATCTCACTATCGGGTCTTTTTTTACTATTGAATTGTATTCTCCACCGGTATAACGCGACGGCCGCTCAACATCGTAAAGTATTGGCTCGATATCCCTGGTGAAGGAAAAACCCTCATTAGTGGACATATCGCCTCATTTCAATATTAAATAACAGACCAATTGCAATAAGATTGGTCAGAAGCGAAGACCCGCCATAGGAAATAAAGGGAAGAGGCAGTCCTGTAACCGGCATCATTCCGGTTGCCATACCGATATTGATAAAAATATGAAAAACAAACATACCCATTATTCCCGTCGCAATTAAACTTCCGAGCATATCCCTGGCATGATAAATTATCATCACACCTCTGTAAATCAACAGAAAATAAAGACCCATTAATAGCATACTGCCTATAAATCCCCATTCCTCGCCAAAAGAGGAAAAAACAAAGTCGGTTCTTTTTTCTGGTAAAAATGAAAGCTGATTCTGGGGACCTTTCAGATAACCTTTTCCGGTTAATCCACCGGATCCAATCGCGATTTTTGACTGAATAATATTAAATCCGGCTCCGTAATAATCCCTTTCCGGATCAATGAATATCACAATACGTTTTCTTTGATATGGTTTTAAATAAGAATTTATTATAACAGCACTTGAGAAGCCTATTGGAATAATAACAAGTGCAAGCGCGAATTTTATAAAAACCCTGGTTCTCACAAAAAAATTAATCATAAAAGCAATTAATGCGATTATTGATAACACAACGGATATCGTTATTAATATATTATTATTGGCAAGAATTTGAATAAGCCAGCCTGTCATCTTGCCTGTTTCTTTGTAATAGGCGACGATCAGCGGAATACCGACACCCAGACCAGACAACGTTAAGAGGGAGCCGATATGAGAAACCTTTGCGCCTGCTATAAAAAGCATAGCAAGACAAATCGGAGCAAAAACAAGAGCAGTACCGAAATCAGGCTGTATCAGAATCAATCCCAGAGGAGGCAGGACAATAATAAATGAAATGAAAAAGTTTCTTAAATTTTTGATTTCAGAACCCAAAACATTAAGAAATTTTGCCATTATAATAATTGTGAACAGTTTCATAATTTCAGAAGGCTGAAAATTCACAGGGCCAAGAACAAGCCATGACCTTACTCCGCCTCCTTTAATACCTTTACCAATTACAAGAACAGCCAAAAGCAGAACTAATCCAATCCCGTATAGATACATTGCCCATTCAACATACTTGTGGTATGATGTTGAAATCGTCAGAAGAAAGAAAAAAACTCCAATAGCAAACCAAACCAACTGAAGATAAAAGTTCTTTTCAGTTTGCTGAATTTTCTGATTATATCCTGTGCTGTAAATTGTAAAAAGCCCGATTATTATCAGACAAAGTACCGTTAACAGGAATACCCAGTCTATATGAAAATTACCTCTATTCTTTGCCAATTATATCCCCTAATTACTTTGTTTTTTCTTTTTATCTTTTTTACTGGCAGCTGCCCACTGTTTCCAGATGTACTGCATTGTTTCCTGAATTGTTTTGTTTTCGAAATGAGCCCTTATTATACAAGCTGCAATCGGAGCCGCAATAGCACCGCCGCCTCCGGCATTTTCACAGATAACCGTGATAGAAATCACATCCTCAGGATTCTTTGCGTTTGCCGGAGCATAGCAGGTAAACCATGCATGAGACTTACCTCTGGTATTCTGAGCTGTCCCTGTTTTACCTGCTACTACCACCTTAGGAGAAAATGCAGCCCTGCCTGTGCCCCATGAAACAACCTGCCTCATCCCGCTCTTAAGAAGCCTGAATGTCTTTTGGGAAATATCTGTTGTAAACAACGACTGCTTTCCCCTGTTTCTCATAAGAACTTTATTTTCCTTTATACTTCGGACCTCTTTTAGAATATATGGTTTATACGCGATACCATTATTATATATTGAAGAAGTAAATGTATTCATCTGAATTGGAGTTACAAGAAGATCGCCCTGTCCAATTGCAAGATTAAGTGTATCACCATCCAGCCACGGCCTTCCGGCCTGCTTTTTTTTCCACTTCATTGTAGGCACAAATCCTCTACTCTCCCCCAACAGGTCGATACCTGTTTTTTTGCCGAACCCGTACATTTTCGCGTACCTGAGGATAGTTGCAGCTTTAGGTTTTATTTCGAGAGATAGTTTATAAAAATAAACATTGCATGAATTGATAATTCCAAGCGTCATATTTTGACGGCCGTGATGACCAAACCAGCATTTGAAATATCTATTACCGCACATAAAACCGCCGTCACAATAATAAGTCTTCGTGGGAGAAAATCCCTGTTCAAGAGCGGCGGTTGCTGTCACTAATTTAAATATGGAACTTGGAGGATAAACTGCCTGTATGGACCTGTTAAACAGGGGCTTATTTATGTCTTTATTTATCTTGGAAAATTCCTTTTCATTTATTCTGCCATAGAACAGGTTGGCGTTATATCCGGGATTTGAAAGAAGGGCCAGGATCTCTCCGGTCGCGGGTTTTGAAACAATAACAGCGCCTCTGTTTTTCCCCATAGCTGTCTGCGCTATATGCTGGATATTCCTGTCAATTGCAAGCACAAGACTGCGTCCATTTACCTGGCGTTTTCTGATTTTCTGGTATGTGACATGATTTCTGGCATTTACTTCTCTTTCAAGGATACCTTCTTCACCCCTTAGATCCAAATCATAAATTCTCTCTATGCCGGTTTTACCAATCACTGAGCCCGGCCGGTAACCCCTTTTTGAAAACAACCTGAGTTCTGATCGGCTTATACTCCCTGTGTATCCCAGTAGATGAGATAAAGTGTTTGTCATTGTATAAATTCTTGCAGGCCTGTTCTCCCAATAAACGCCGGGAAAATCCCCAATATCTTCAGCTATCTTTGTGATTGTCGCGAAATCTACATTTTCCTTAATTACTACAGGAGTATATATATCGCCTTTGTCATTTTCTATACGTTTAACTATATCATTAGTCGACATCTGAAGAATGACAGAAAGTCTTTCTATCAGTTTTCTCCTTTTTTCAGCATCTGTTTTCACCTTGGGAAGTGATACCGGTACAACCGTTATACACAGGGATTTTTTATTTATTATCAAAGGTATTTTATAATGACGGTCATAAACCTTACCCCTGTTTGGAATTATTGGAAGACACCTGACCCTGTTAGCATCAGCCCTGTTCGAATACATATCAGCCATTATAATCTGAAGATACGCGATCCTGAAAAGAAGAACCAGAATAGTAAAAAGACAGATAGATAAAAATGAAGTCACTCTTTTTCTGAATACCGCTTTTTGTCCGGGTCTTATCGAATAATTCTGCATATTCTATCTCAAAACCGGAAGAGCAAATCTTTTAAGAGTCCAGAATATTGGAACAGCAAAAAGAGGATTTATTATGAGCTCAATAAGAAGAGCATTTCTTAAAAAAGAAATATAATATCCGGCAATTTCACCATAGAATAAGGCAAGTATACCGATAATTGCTCCTTTTATAATTGTCGCGAAAAATATAAGAACAATGGATGTTAAAAAGCTATCCGCATATATCTTTTTTTCAACCAGTCCCATAAGAAAACCAATTAATGTATAGATGAACGGATTTAAACCAAATAACGCGGTAGAAAAAATACCCACGAAAAGACCGGCACCGAAGCCCACCATTTGCCCTTCCATGCTTCCTTTTTTGTATGCTACAAAGACAACCAGCATTAAAATAATATCAGGTTTTGCTGCTCCTATTAATTTGAACACATCAAAAAAAACAGAGGATTGCAAAATCCCGAAAAAAACAATTAAAATAAAAATAAAAATAAATTTTTTCATAAAAATCCGTTATTGATTCTTCTTTGTTTTTAACTTCTCAATCTCTTTAGACGGAAGCCGTTTAATTATATAAACATCCTCAAGTTGAGCAAAATTGATTGACGGCTCTATTAACGCAGTAAGAAAAAACTTGCCCATTTCACGGTCAATGTATTTTACCTTTCCTATTGATAGACCCTTTGGAAAAATATCACTGTGACTTGAGGTAATAACATTATCTTCCAGCTGAATCGGTGCATTGATATCAATATACTCAAGACGGATCGTTTTACTCATTCCTCGCCCATTAACAAGACCTGAATATCTGGATGTCTCAAGAATAACTCCGATATAAAAGTTCGCCTCTCTAATTGTAGAAATTTTACAGGCATGCAGCGTTGTTTCAACTACTTTTCCGACAACTCCGATGCGGCCGTCTTTATAAGCTATAACCGGCATTTTATCCTGTATGCCGTCTGTAGAACCTTTATTAACAATAATTGACTGATAAAGATTCTGAGGATCTTTCGCGACAACACTTGCTAAAACATAAGTGTAAGGAATCCTGCTTTTTTCTGAAAGCAGCCTTCTGAGCCTGAGATTCTCCTTTTGAAGAGTATTAAAATCACCGCTGGTTTGTTCAAGTTCCTGAAGTCTTTTTCTCGTTTTATTAAGTTCCTGCCTTATTGTATCAAGCTGTCCGATACTGCGCCATGTACCCTTAATAAAAGATAAAATTGAATTTGTAACATATTCAAATGGATAAATAACGGTTAGAAAAATCTTTTTAAAATTAAGAGAAAAAGATGAGGTACCTATTGTCATCATTATAAATGACATAACAAGCAATAGAATAAGCGTTAGAACTTTTCTGTTTTTATAGAGGAAAACAGATAACATTAGCGTTCCTAGAAATGTTTACGATCTAATTCTTCAAGAAATTTACCGGTTCCAAGCACAACACAGGTTAGAGGATTTTCCGCGATAATAACGGGGACACCTGTTTCTCTTGATATATGCTCTGGAAGTCCCTTTAAGAGAGATCCGCCGCCTGTCATAACTATTCCCCGGTCAACTATATCTGCTGATAATTCAGGAGGCGTCTGATCAAGAGTACTCCTTAATGCTTCAACAATAGCATTTATTACTTCCTGCAATGCCTCTCTTATCTCAATTGAGTCCATTTCAAGAGTCCTTGGAAGACCTGTTATTGAGTCGCGTCCTTTTATTTCCATTGTTTCAACATGTTTGGAAGATGGGAACGCGTTACCTATGGTAATCTTAACTTCTTCTGCAGTTCTTTCCCCAACTATAAGGTTATGAACTTTTTTAAGATACTGCATTATAGCATCATCAAAGTCATCACCGCCGACCCTGATAGAATTGGAAACTACCATTCCGCCAAGTGAAATAACCGATATCTCGGTAGTTCCTCCGCCAATATCGATTATCATATTGCCCGCGGGTTCATTAATGGGTATGTTCGCACCAATTGCCGCAGCTCTTGACTCTTCAATCAGATATATCTCTCGCGCTCCGGCCTGTTCCGCAGATTCACGTACAGCCCGTTTTTCAACCTCGGTTATACCTGACGGTATTCCAATAACTATTCTGGGTTTTACAAGAGTTTTTCTTGAATGGACTTTATGGATGAAGTATTTAATCATACGTTGAACTGTTTCAAAATCAGCAATAACACCGTTTTTCATGGGTCTTATAGCAATAATGTCACCGGGGGTTCTGCCAAGCATTCTTTTTGCTTCCTGACCTACAGCCAGAATTTTTCTTGAACCATTCTCAACAGCTACAACTGAGGGTTCAGAAAGAACAATCCCTTGACCTCTAACATGAACCAGGGTATTGGCAGTCCCGAGATCGATACCCATATCATTTGAAAAAAGACCATAAAATTTACCAAAAAGCATAAATCAAACTCCTGAACGGATATTAATTATCCAATTATACAGAATTAAGTTAATATAAGAAGGTTCGATAAGCAAAAAGTATTTTCAATACAACTGATAAGCGAGCTTCTTTTATCTTTTTTTCTTGTTTCTTCTCAAATAAGCAAGTTTTAAAATGGCAGGACCAAAATTCGGGTCAATATCCAGACATTTTTTCCATAGTGAAACTGCGTTCTTTTGCTTCCCGCTTTTTTCTTCCATTTTACCCAGCCAGTAATACCCTTCCGCAAAGTTAGTATTTATGGCAATACATTTTAAATAATATTTTTTTGAGAGTTTGAAATTACCCAGACTATGATTAAGCCATGCAAGATTGTAAAGCGCCTTAGTCTTAAGTTCCAATGTATTAGCATAGTCATTAACAACATTGAACAAGGTAATTGCTTTTTTAAACTTGTTCATATGTTTTAAAGAAAGTCCAATATAAAGATAGTTTAAAACGCTTTTATTTTTATTGGCCATTTTATAATACTGAATCGCCTTATTGTATTTAGCGGTTTTGTAAAATATATATCCAAGAAGCTTGTATAGAGACTCAAGCCTGAACAGGAGGCTGTCATTTTCTGATAACACTCTGTCATTTTTATTTTTTTCTTCAGCCAATTTGAGAAACTTAATAGAGTTCTTGAAATATGCATCTCCCTTTTTGAGATAAGAAAATCCGATTATAAAATAATCCTTTGAATTAATCGAATTTGTTTTATCAAGAAGAATTGCTTTTTTTAAGGATTTTACAGCTTTTTTATAAAGCTCCCAGCCTTCCTCTGTCTGGTCATCCTTTATATGATCAACCCTCATTGCCTGGAGAAAATAGTTCTCTCCCATGAGACGAAGGGTCTTAATATTCAGGGGATCAGCCTTGTGAAGTCTTTCTATCAGTTTCTCAACCCTTTTAAATTCACCATCCTCGATGAGTCCTTTCAGACTCACAAAAACATCACTGCGGCGGAACATCGAATAGATTGAATATACAAGTCCAATAACTATAAAGATTATTAAAACAATTCTCTTTATTTTAGTGCTTCTCCGCTGTTTTGTGTTAGAATTAAATGCCATAGTTGTTTTATACATCAGTATTCCTGATCCGTGGTAAAATTATTTTCTGTCTTTTAAAGAGGATCTTTATAATTTCTGATGCCTGCTTTGCCTGCCTTGTAAAAAAAACAGACATTTTCGGGATTCCAAGCTCTTTTATAACAAGATGATCCTCGAATACTGTATAATCTTCGACATTTTTTATATTTATCATAAGGGTATCTATATTATTCCTGAATACAAGCTTGCCTGTTGTAATGTAAAAAACTCCAACCCCGACCTCAATAAGGCACCTCTTAAAAATCTTTTGATTATCCTCAGTGAGGCCGCCTCTTATCTCAAACACAGGTGTCTCCAATTCCGCCTCATAAAAGATACATCCTGCCCTGAAATGATAGAACTCATTAGCCAGTCCCAGCCAGTCCTCTTCAAAATTCAGAACAGGGATATTTGTTTCCATAGTTACATTCTCAGGGAAATTTTCAATAAAATTAACTATCCTCCGGTCAAGATTTGTAAACGTTAATCCCTCTTCAAAATCCTGTCCCGAGGCAGCCTGAATATCATACCCGGCTGATGTATGAGCGCTTTTCCTGTCTTTTGTGGCCTCAACATCAGGCTGTGGATCAACATAGACATCTGCAGCAGGTTCGCTATATGCAGACCCAATGGGCGGCTTTTTTTTATTTAATAAGAGATATAAACCTACAAAAAAAAGAAGAATACCAATAACGGCAAAAGCAATAAATACCGGAAGCATCGCTCACCTCTTTTAAAATTTAATAGTTACCCACATATTTAAACCTTTGTAGATTATACCCAAACAATTCCATTTTGTCATTTTTTTTCTACATGGGTTTAAGGGTAACCCTTATGGATACCCTTAAATGACCATCCGAATTAGGGCAACCACAAGGGATTGCCCCAACATCGTATGGGTACCCCTTGTGGGTACCCGTAAAGAATATTCGAATCGCAGAAGGCAACATATTGCAGGACGTAGACGTAGGGAACAACGATCGTTGT
>JAGLSM010000240.1 GCA_023135745.1 Spirochaetota bacterium
ATTCGGGACGAAAATCATGCCCCCAGCTTGAAATACAATGCGCTTCATCAACAGCAATGAGATTAAGCGGCAGCTGATTGAGCACATTAAAAAAAGAAGCAGATAACAGCTTTTCAGGAGATACATACAGGAGTTTGATTTTATCATGTATTACATCGTAAATGATTGTGTTATGTTCTTCCATGCTGAGTGTGCTATTAAGGAAGGCTGCCTCAATACCGTTGGCCTTGAGGTTTTCCACCTGATCTTTCATCAGGGATATCAGCGGGGAAATAACTATACATACTCCCGGCATCAACATGGCAGGGATCTGGTAGCATATTGATTTTCCGCCGCCTGTCGGCATCAAGACCAGACAGTCTTTTTTTTCAAGTACCGTCTGAATAATAGTATCCTGCTGCATACGAAATGAATCATAGCCGAAATACTCTTTTAATATCTGTTTTGCTGTTTCCACGGTAATATCCGGTCCTTTTCTTTTTCTTTACTTACTATATATAAGACCTTTAAAAAGAGAAATAGTTCCATATTTATACTTATTAATATAATAATCTTTGGGGACAATCACAATGAGACTTTTTGTTTATAGAGTTTTTTGACAGCTTTTTGTTTCGGATGTTTATGGAGGGCTATGTAAGTTAATGTACATTCTGTTATATTTGGTTGAATTTTAAAGCCTCTTTATCTAATTAAATTTGAATTTTGTTTCTCGCAAAGGCGCAAAGGCGCAAAGGAAGCTAGAATTACTTAAATTTCTTTCCATAATTGGATATTGGTGGTGGATTACAGCTGATAGAGATTGTTATAATAGTCTTGCACAAGGTATTATAGTAATACGGTTTTACTGGATATTTAATTAAAATGAAGTATCCTTATTTTACGAGGTCTTCTAACTATGAAAAAAGCACTTGTACTGATTGTATTAATATGGGTTTCAATAAATACTTTTAGTAATATGAATGCAAAGATTGGAGTTTATGGCGCTGGATATGGAGAAATGAGATTAAGTGAGACTCCTGATTCGGGATATTCTTATTTCACAAAATTTGATTATAAATTAAACTCATTCATGGCTATTGGTGGGACATTTGGATATTCTTCAATATCTTCTTGGAAAGATCTTTACTTTTCTCCATTCATTCAGGCTTATTACAAATTTTTGTTTTTATTTTTAAGTTTTGGGCCACATTTTACACATGTTGAAAATATTTCCAATTCTAACAAAGTAGAATTTATAGCAAGTGTTGGTATGGGTATTACTATAGTTCTTAGTGAAAAGATAGATCTTGGATCTATTATACGATTTGACAATGTTTATATTTACAGAATTGCGAACTTATATCATCCTAGGTATAAACCATGGGCTATTGCGGTAGGTTTAAATTACAAATTCGATTTATAAAACAATAATTTTTAGAAGAGAGGATTGGCATCCCCTCACCTTTGTAGTCAATATCAAATAATAAGATGTCTAGCAAACTGGGGAAATTCCATTAAGTAGCTTTATAAATATTTACGATACCCTTTAACCGTTCCATCACTGTATCCAACAGCGTTGTAAAAACTATGTGCTGTTGTCCTAAACATAGAAGAACAAAACTGAATAAAAATACATTCTCGTTCTTTTGCTATTTTTTCAATAGCAGTTATTAGCAGCTTGCCTAAACCTTCTCCTTGATGTTCTTTTGTTACAATCATATTTTCCATAACTAAAAAAGGTTGACATTCCGAGACAAGATCATAACAGACAATGCCCATTATCGTACCAAGTACTTCACCAGTTTCTGATAAAATACCAAGCAAGTAGTAATTGGCATCTTGTTCAATTTTACGAAATACACGGTTCAGGTTATGGATATTTACAGGTTTATCAACAAGTTCCTGGTAAAGCTTTGCTAAATTAGGTAGGTGAATTTCTTGTATTTTTTCAACCTTCATGGTTATTTTTTCCAGTCTTTTAGTGAAATTAAAGGAGCCAATAAAAATTTAACAAAAAAAGAGCATTTACTAGAATCCTAACTGACTGCACGAAGCTCCGGAGGCAAAACAGGAATAACATCTATGGTGTTTAAGCATAACTCTGACTTTCATACTGTCTGTAAGATTACTTCCAAGATCATAGTCTGAATCGTCATCGACAAGCGTGCAGGCATAGACGGACATTTTACCGTTTTTTTTCAAAACCATTTTACTGAAGTTGCACATGAACTCTGAGCGTGTTTGTTCGTTTTTATAAGTTGTCATGCAGCTTTCAGTTACATAAGGAATTTCAGGATTTGATCCCGGGAGGTGAAATTCGGGAAATATAACGATTTCTATATCAAGAGGCAGTCCTGCTTCTTTTAAAAAGGGATGATAGGCTTTGTTTGTTTCATTGGGGTCTTCTCCCGGAAGCGTAAGACGTGCAAGAGATACTTTGAATCCGTTTTGATGCAGTTTTGCAAGAACCTTCAGCGCGAGATTGAAGTTTCCCTTTCCTCTTGATTCGTCATGTTTTACCGGATCCGGGTGATCAAGACTTACCCTGAAACTAAGTGAATTCGGATTGTCTTTTAGTTTTATTATTTCCTGCATTCGATTTAGAAGCGGTTCTGTAGCGTTTGTTAAAACAAGGCATGGTCTATGTTTTAGTGCGTAGTAAATGATTTTAACGGTATCCTTTACAACAAACGGTTCGCCTCCGGTAAAGGAAAACTGTTTTACTCCCAGTTCAAGAGCTTCATCGATAAATGGTTTTGCGTCTTCAAATAAAATCGGGTTAATTCTATTGTCTCCCGGTTTTGATCCTTCCAGGCAGAAAGGGCATCTGAGGTTACAGACTGTTCCTGTATGGAACCACAACTCTTTGATACTCTGCGGCTGAATATATCCCCTGGGATTATCATCAGGTGTTATTAACCAGTCATGTCTGTCTATATGATGATGTGCTGATTTTGTTTTTATGTTATTCTTCTGCATTGAAAAAAACCTCTCTATGAATTGATGTTATATCAATTCCCTGTTTTTCGAGCCATGATCCGGTTTCTTCTACCATACTGTCAATTCCGCATAAATAATAATGTGTTTGTTTATCAAGTGGGATACGGTCAAGAAGTCCGGTTAAACGGCCGTTATAAATTCCTTTGATCTTTTCTCTTGATACAGCAAGATCTACATTGGACCATCTTTTTAAATTCCCGTAACCTACGGCTTCAGGCAGGGTTTTTACTCCATAAAGAACATATGCCGGTTTTGATTTAGGATAACTTTTCATAAAAGCAAGAAAGGGAGCGATACCTGAACCGGTAGCAATAAATACAAACGGAGAGTCTGCTCTATTCTGTCCCGGGCGGAACCAGCCGAAGGGCAGGCTGATTTGAACTTTTTTCCCGGGTCTTAAATTGCCGAGATAAGTACTTACTACTCCATCAGGCATTTTTCTTATTATAAATCTTAAGACCGGCTCATTGGTCCCGGATGCTATGCTGTATGGGCGTGATGTTTTACCATCGGCTGAGTATAGAGCCGCGCAGTCTCCTACAGTGAATTCATAACCTTCTTTATCCAGCTGTAACTCATATAAGCTTGACGTATAGTTTATTACTGATTTAACAGTAAGTATTAAGGGTTCTTCTATGTTATGATTTTCAACAGTTTTTTTCATTCAAATATCCAATTTTTATTTAATTAAAATATAAATGATATATACAAATAAATGTAATTAGTTTTACACTTAAATTGAATTAATTGACAATGATTAACTCCAGTGTATAATAAAGTAACCTTTTAAATGGTTCACTTGTAAGGATAAACAGTAATAATCCATATGTATCAGGATTAAAGGATTGCCCATAGGCAAGGAGTTCTAAATGGAATACCTGGATAATCATGATAAATCAGAGAT
>JAGLSM010000241.1 GCA_023135745.1 Spirochaetota bacterium
CATTGATAGCTAAAATTGTTATACATTACGGCAGCGATGTTACAATGATGCTTGATAATGAAAAGTATAATGCATGTGTTCCTCTTGAACTTTTCAGAGCTAATGAAAAAATAAATGCGAAAAAAAGACAGGAACTTGCCAAACAGATTGCCAATGTTCCAATAGTCCATAAAAAGATCAATGAAGAAAATATGAAAGCCGCTGAGCGTGTCATCTTTTATTCATTGATGGAAACTCATAAGCTGATACTCTATGAACAAAAGATTTCATTTGACGAACTGGATCCTCATGATGGTGAAAATCTGGAGTCATTTGCAAATAGAGCAATAGCACATTTTTTAGCTGTGGGAAAGATTGACATTGAGGCGGATTTAAAAGTTCTCTTTAAAGGAGACAAGAGGGTGCTTGCTGATATAAAACTTTTAGCTGAGAACGGGTATGGTGAGGATGATTTCGGAAATAATATAGTCTTACCTCAGGAACTCGCGTATTTAAGACGATGACACGGAAACAATAAAATGATAAAAAACAAAAAGTATTTCTGGCTTACCGTTAGATGGGTATATGGTATTTTTTTTATTCTATCCGGAGTTTATATGATATATCACAACCGGATCAACAGTGTTATGCTCTTTCTTTTATCTTCGTATCTTGTTCTTACCGGAGTTATCCTTGTTTCGTCGGAAAGGGCCAGGGCGGTATTCGCAACATCGTATTTTAAAAACAGTCTTCTTGGCGCTTTTCTTCTATGGTTGTCTATTCCTTTTTTAGTTTTGAGTATTATTGAGATTGCAGCCGGGAAAAATTATCCGGAAATGTGGATAAGCTTATTGATAGGTATTTTGTTTATATCTCTTGGATTATTTTCACGCAAATTTAAAAAAAGCCGAAAGAATTAAAATGTATAAAAATAAAATTTTCATGATTTTTTTTATTTATTGTTTGAGCTTTATCCTTTTTCGTTTTGCGGGAGCTCCGCTTCAGCAATGGAATTTTCTTTATGGCTTGATAATAAGTCAGATTTTGTTTTTACTGCTTCCCTCTATAATTGCCGGGCTTGTAACCGGAAAAAATGTCAGGGAGACTTTTTCCTTAAAATTTCCCGGAATAAAAAAACTGGTATTAACAGGTCTTCTGGCAGTTTTTGCTGTGCCGGCTATTATGTTTATCGGACAGGTATTTCTCGCCCTTTTTCCTGCGATTGAGTCAGGTTGCGCTAAAGCCGGAATGATGATTAATCCAAAATTTTTTGGTATCAGTATGGTAACGGGTATTTTGATTTTTGCTCTTGTACCGGCAATTTGTGAAGAAATAATGTTCAGGGGATTTATTCTTCATAGTCTAAAAAGTTCAGGCACAGGGAAAATATCAATTATTTTTGGAATTGGTTTATTATTCGGGATTTTTCACCTGGATTTATGCCGTCTTCTTCCTGTAACAATAATCGGCATTATTATTACCGCGCTTGTAATGGAAACAGGATCTGTCTTAACCGGGATTATATACCACCTTGTTAATAATTCTATCGTTGTAATTGGGGCCTTTTTTTATGAAGAGTATGTCCCCGCGAAAACAGCTGTAAATTCCATGCTGGGATTTCCCAATATTGTTTTTCTGGTATTTTCAGCGATTATTGCTGTTTGGATTTTCTTGAAAATTATTGAATCTCCGGATAAAAAACACGCTTAAATACATCTTATTTTGTAATATATTCATATTGAAACTGCCATTAAAAAATGATATAGTCAGTATATATTAAGCAGCACTGCTGTTTTAATGTATTCTTTTATAAGCAATTTAATGGAGGGTTTTAATGACAAATACTTCTTATCCTATCAATACACTTTTAGTTTGGCAGCCAAAAAATGTTGGAAAACCTAATGAGAAAGAGGGCGATGTTTATATGTGCCTTAAAAAAACAAAAAAAGGCGATAGAGCTGTAGTGTACGAGAGTGGGTCTGACGGGAGGGGTATATTCTTTATTATTGACTATAACTCTGGTGTATATAAGTCTTATGATGGTGTTAATACATCATATGGAATGATGACGTATCTCCCAAAAAATATCACACATACAGAGCTATGTAAAAATGAGAAGCTAAAGAAGGTATTTCAATTTCCTCGTGGAAAAAGAAGTCTGGATAAGGATGTATCTGATGAACTAAATAAAATTATATCTAATTTGCCTGATTTCCAGAAAATGGATGTTCCTGAGGATATAGAAGAAATAATTGCTAATGTTTGGTATCCTTATAAAGAAAAACATAAAAAAGATTGGATAGATGAAAAGGAAATGCAAAACGCAATAGTAAAAAAGAGGAAATGTTATAAGCAACTTGGATTCACAAAGCGACCTGATAAGGAAATCACAATTGGCGATGGTTCAAGGAGAGTAGATATTTTAGGTGATAAAATCGTAGTTGAATGTAAGATACATGCCGATTTGAACACCTTAAAACAACTAGAAGAATATATCCAAATTTTGAATAAGGAAAAGTCAACAAACTACAAAGGCCATATAGTAGCGAAATATATAACACCAATGTCTCTCCATGAGGTATGGAAGCATCCAGATATTAGAATCTGGGAGTGTAATTCTAGTATATTTAATCGAGCAATCTTGAAAGAGATAATACAAAAGAAAAAATGAGGATTATTATATCAAATAATTCTGCTTATCCAATAACATCTATCTTAATCTGGAAACAACAATGATTTATACTTATGTATTACTGGAAAACAGGAATGATATCAAAAGCCATTTGGATTATTTATAATGGATCATAAAAAACGGTTTTTATTTTTATTTCTTGATGGTATTGGAATGGGAGATAGTGATTCAGTTACTAATCCATTTCTATCTCCTGATTTATCATTTATTCCGGGCTTTTTTAAAGAATCTCCCTTTGTCAGGGGAGCGAGTTTTGATCAGGACAACGCTTGCGTATTTCCTGTTGATCCAAGGATGGATACTCCCGGACTTCCGCAGAGCGCGACCGGGCAGACAGCTCTATTGACAGGGAAAAATTCCTGTGAGCTTGCAGGCAGACATGTACATGCTTTTCCAACGGAGCCTTTAAGAAAACTTTTAAATGATTATTCTCTTTTAAAGGTCCTCAAAAAAGGCGGATATGATGTCACAAGCGCCAATGCCTACTCGCATAAATATTTTGATATAGTTGAAAATACCAGAGCAATGAAATACTCTGCTTCTACACTGGCCATCAAAGCTGCGGACATCCCTTTTTTAATGATAGAAGATCTTGTAAATAACAAAGCTGTTTTCCATGACCTTACAAACCGGAGATTAAAGAAGTATTATCCGGATATCCACGAAATATCAATAGAAAAGGCTGCCGGGAATCTTGCGGCGATTGTTAAGGAACATGATTTTACGATGTTTGAATATTTTTTATCAGATATGGCCGGACATAATAGAAACGATGAAAGTCCAATCGACATTATCAGAGACATTGACTGTTTTTTAGAGGCGCTTATTTCCAGACTTGATCTGCGCGTAGACACTGTATTAATAATAAGTGATCATGGCAACATTGAAGATTCAACCGGTAATTCACATACAGGAAATGATGTTCCATGTATAATTCTTAGTGAAAATAAAGAAACGAGAAAAGTGCTTAGAGATAAAATACATAAGATTGAAGATTTTTATCATTCTGTTTTAAACTGGTTCGGATAGGGCTCTAACAAATGCAAGGGTGTATGGCAACTGCCTAACCTAACCCCCCATCCCCCTTCCCTCGAAGGGAATGGGGAAACGTATAACTTTAAAGAAATGCTTGAAATTAATTTTAAACATTACCCTTCCCTTTGAGGGAAGGGAAGGGATAGGGTTAGGGTTAGGGTTAGGGT
>JAGLSM010000242.1 GCA_023135745.1 Spirochaetota bacterium
GCAAAAATTATAAAGAAGCATAAGATGAAAAAACTGGAGAATCTAATTAATAGATATAATCTATCATTGGATATGTTAAAAGATAGACTGGATGACAGTAAAGAATATATTGATAAAGTGTCAGACATTGTAAGCAAAGTCTATATTTTGTTGGGTAAAAATGATAGAAAGATGACTTTTAAAAAATTAAATGAACGTATTACAAGTACAAAAACAACTATGGATACAAAAAAAGAAGCCTTTGATAATTTAAAAACAGCCTATGATTCAATAGTAAAAAACTACAATGAAGTCCGAACCAGAGAAGAAAGACTTAAAATGATTATATCGAGAAGAAAAACACGAAGTATGTATTATGAATATGTAAAATACAAGACTGAGCTAAGCCGGCTTACAGAAATATCTTCACTTACAGTAAAACTACCTATCGTCCCAGAGGTGAAGACAACAAGTGATGATGATTCCTTCTGATTTTTGCATTTAATGAAGTGAAGATGCTGTACAACAATCACTTGGTTAGCTTTTATAATTATTCAACTTCTTCTAACTTATAAAAGACAAATTCATAAGGTTTGAGTTTAATTCTCAAATTAACAAGTTCTTTTTTTAACTTCTCCTCATCTGTAAAAAGATCAGTGAATTTATATTTACCATCGGTGCCTAATCCTACCAGACTATTTTCAATGATATTGATATCTGAATCATAGGGAGATAAATTTGCAGCTATTAATATTCTTTCTTTACCCTTTACTCGTAAAAAGGTAAAGACTCTATAAGCGTTAGTATTTTCAAGAAAAAAGATATCTCCATTAATAAAAACAGAATACTTACGGCGTAATGCAATCAATTTTTTGTAGTGATTAAATAAATCATCATCAAAATTACCCCAGTTAAGAGTTACTTTATCAAAAAGATCCTTCTGATTTTTCCAATTTAAATCACCAAATTCCTGACCTGCAGATATAAAGGGAATGCCGTCTATTGCAAAAAGTATTGCTGATGCCGGAACAATCATTTTTTTAGATAAGAATTTTATTGCTCTTAGGCTATTATAGTTTTCCATGCAGCGTAATCGCAGGGCATTTTTGGGAAATGAATATTTAAGGTTATTATAAAATATTTTAAAATTATATGCTTTGTCCTCATTTGCAAAAACGTTTTTAAAGAAATGGCGATGTCTGTATTCGTAGGTTATATTAAAAATACTTGTATGCATAACCGGATCTTCACTCACTGATATCAACAGGAAGTCCGGTTTAGTCGTGGTATAAACATCTCTGATACTTTTCCAAAAAGATAAGGGGGTTAATTTATCAGTTGTTATACAGCGGAAACCATCCAATTTATATTTTGTAACCCAATGCACCATTGATTCTTTCATATACTTATGAAGTGCCCTTGATTTATAATTCAAGGCAGCAACATCGCTTAACTTTGAAGAAGGTGAGATTATTTTTCCATATTTTTTAACATACCATCCCGGATGCTTATTAATTAACGAGTTATCCCAGGAGGTATATCCAGCTGCCCAATCCATTATAACCTTGAAGCCCTGTTTATGTGCCTCTTTAATAAAATCCTGAAAATCCTCTTCTGTACCCAGTACCGGATTTATTTTTCTAAAATCTTTGATACTATATGGAGAACCAAGAATCCCTTTTTTCTTTTTTATTCCCTGCTCTTGTACAGGTAAGAGGCAGATTATATCTACTCCAAATTTCTTTAAATAGGAAAGTTTTTCTATAGCAGCTTTAATTGTACCTTTTTTAGTAAATATTCGAAAATATATCTCATATATAACTGCTTTATTCAGCCATTCAGGTGATTTTACGGCAGTAAAATTTTTATAATATTTTCCCGGGTTTTTTTTGGTAAAATGTATAGCTCTAAATCTTATATTTCCATTTTTTGTAATCTCGATGATAGAGGCAGCCGTCCCGTCTAAGGCCCGTATAGGATTGTCAGAATCGGGCCATAATCGTTTATTGGCATAAAATTTATACTTATGGAATCCGGGTTTAAGCCGTTTTGTTATTGACCAGACACCCGTTTCATTTTTATGCATCAAGGCCCGGTCATTAACATTCCAATTGTTAAAAGAACCGACTAAGTATACTTTTTCAGCATCCATGTTTTTGAATTTGAATACTATACCGGTGTTTGTCTTCTTGGGACAATCGGGGCCGCGTTTTAAGCGTTCTTCATTAATAATTTCAGGCTTAAGATTGATTTGTACTTTAGAACATGAATTAAATATGAAGACAAGCAATATTGCTGAAAGTTTTATAATTATATTTTTATATGACATATTTCTCTCTTTAGATATTTGATCTTTAAATATGTCTTAATGTACTCTAAGATTAAATAAGGTACAAGCATTTTCTATTAACAATCCTAAAAAACAGAAACATAAATTAAACCTGTATTAAATACAATTTTAATAATTTGGATTAATCTGAATGAGAGCTTACGGCTGCTTAATATAAACTGTCTTTGTATCATCACTAGTATTAATGATAGTGAAGCTTGTTTCTGCAAACGAATACTTCTGGCTATTTGTACTATTTGTGAGTGACCAGACCCCATTGGTTGATTCTTCATTAGTTCGAATAAATGCCTGAGTAAAGAAGGTAACCAGGGCAATTCCATCTGCTGTATACGTGCCTCTTTCACCGGAAACAAGAATATTGGTATTTGTTATATTCAGCAATTCATATCCTGTCCTGGTTGCGGTAAATATTATATCGGTAGGCACAGATTCATTGGTAACGACAGCCTTCCAGGTTCCTGAAAGGTCACCGCTATTGATCTTGTCGCCAGTACAGGCAGCTACAATAAAAATTATAAATAGTACAATGATAAAATATCTTTTCATGACAGCTCTCCTTTAGATATAGTTTGAAATTTAACCGTTAAAATTCTCGAGACAAGAAAAAAACCTGCTATGGAGCTATAAATTCAACAAATGATAAATCATTTTCTTTGAGAACCATTATTTTTTTATCCCTGCTATTGAGATATATCAATCCTCCGTAAAAACTTATGAATGTGTCATTAAAAACCTTTTGCTTTGAAATTTGAATGCGTTTTAAGTCGTCATCAAATTTTGCCAGGTAATAGGAATTATCCACGATTGTCACTGCGAATATTTTACCATCTCGTACTTCTACAAAACTGCGCCAGAATATATTGTCTATTCCTTTTTTTATAGGTTTAAGTGAATTACGGTCAAGCATAACCATGTTGTGGATTACGTTTTGTCCTGTTGGATGACCGATGATTACAACTCCCTTGCTGAAGACAGAGTATTTACGTCCGCAGATATTTTTATACGAGGTCTTCACTTCAACTTTTTTTGTGATTGTATTTATAATGTACATTTCATTATTGTAATGCCCGTATGGTTGGAATCCCAGGGTCTTGAGATAGTAGAGTTTTCCGGCAAAGACGTTTTTTCCTGAGCTTTTCTTTTTAAGTTCGTCTTCTCTTTTATCAAGGTCTTTTTGCTTTTTTTCGAGGTCTTTTTGAAATTTTAAAGGGTCTTTTCGGATTTTTAATACTGTCTCATCTTTTTTTATATCTTTTGATTCTTTTTTTATTTCATCTTTCTTTTTTAAAACGGTGTATTCTTTTTTTATAATACTGTCTTCTTTTTTATGCAGGTCTTTTTCATCTTTTTTAAGTTTTGTCTCATCTTTTTTGATTTGATCCTGCTTTTTTTTGATATCCCTTTTTTTATCATCACGGTCTTTTTTATTTTTAATTGTTTTAAGCTTTTCCTGATCTTTTTTGATTTGCCTTTTTTTATCGTCAATTTTTCTTTTGTTTTCATCAATTTTTTTACGGGTTTCTTCTATCTTTTTTTT
>JAGLSM010000243.1 GCA_023135745.1 Spirochaetota bacterium
GTAAGACTCATATCCAGGTCGTCAAAGATATTCTCAAAAGGCATTTCTTCCTGAGGATTTATTTTTGCAAGAGATTCAAGGATTGAAAGGTAAGTTTCCCTGTTTTTTGAAGCAGGTATAAAAATGTGATGGTTCTCGTTGAGCTCTTTTTTTCTGCCTTTTTCAATTACTATTTCTTTTAGCTGGGCATAAGTTAAAAAACCGCATTCCTGCTCTATCCCGTGAAGAAACATGAGCGTTGAAGCTGTAATTTCAATTCCCAACTCCATATAAAATTTTGAATATCTGAAGTCAAAGCTCTTTGTGTACATATCCAGAAAAACAAATGATTTTTGGGAAATAGAAGGAGTAAACTGATTAACAAGAAGCTCGTTTTTTTTAGCGGACAGTTTCCAGTTTATTTTTTTATTTTCATCACCGGGACGGTAAGGTCTTACTGATTGTATTTTTGTGTTATCTTCAAAAATTGGAAATTTATTTTTCATAAGACCGTAAGGCTGGCGGTAAGAAAGAATTGTCTGCCGCATATTGAATATTCTGGGGAAAACGGTAATTATATTAAATTCGTTAAATGTTTTTGACCATGAAATATTGCCAAAAAGGTCTGCGGAAGATATGGACCATTTTTCAAGTGCGAACTGGCCTCGTTTTGTCCCTTTCATTAGATATCTTATTCTGTGTCTTGATCTGCTTTTTATATTAAAAAGAAACAGCTGTCTTCCTTCAAAATTAAGATAAAAATCAGGCTTATCTTCCAATAGCAGGTAGGGAGCAGGCAAAAAGGAACCATTTTTTATTTCAATATCAATGTATCCTGTCTCGCCGTAAAATAGTCTGGTAGTAGGAGCGTAACGGTGAGAAGTCAGGTTTTTCTGAATAGAGTTTGCGTAGAACTTTCCTATAAGAATAACAAATATAAAAAAATAAAAAATCAGCCTAACCGGAAAAATCGGGATAAGAAGGTAAAATGGTATTAATAAAAGAAGCCCTCGTAAAAGATAGGACTTATGCTTCACCAGGTTCCTCCAGCGGAACCTTTTCGGCCTGAAGAATTTCGCTGATTATAGTTTTACCGGTATAGCCTTTTATTCTGGAAGAGGCTTTTACAATAACTCTATGCGATAATGTATAAGGCGTAAGGAATTTTATATCATCAGGTATAACATAATCACGGCCGTTAAGTATTGCCAATGCCTGAGAAGCTTTAAATAGGGCTATACTTCCTCTGGGGCTGACTCCAAGTGCCAGCCTTGAATCATCTCGGGTTTTTTCAACAATACTAATTATATAGTTTTTAAGATCATCTTCAATATATATACTGCTGACATGATCTCTGTATCCGGAAATATCATCCATCTTTATTACTGATTTAAGGTCTTCAATGGGATGTCTAATACGTTGGCCTTCAATAATATCCATTTCATCCTGTAGAGTTGGATATCCCATATCGAATGAAAAAAAGAAACGGTCCATCTGAGCTTCAGGCAAGGGGAAAGTTCCTTCAAACTCAATTGGATTTTGTGTTGCAAGAATTATAAATGGGTCGGGTATATCAAATGTCTGACCTTCAATTGAAACCTGATTTTCACCCATCGCTTCAAGAAAACCTGACTGGGTTCTTGGTGTGGCTCGGTTAATTTCGTCGACTAGAACAATTTGGGAAAATATAGAGCCTTTGTGGAAGTTGAATTTTTTAGTTTCCGGATTATAAATGGAAACACCCATAATATCAGAAGGTAAAAGGTCGGGAGTACACTGAATTCTTTTAAATTGACCTCCAATGCTTGTAGCGAATGCTCGGGCAAGCATTGTTTTTCCGAGACCGGGAACATCGTTAATTAAAACATGTCCTCTGCATAAAAATGCGGTAAGAAGCAGTTTTATGCGGTCATGTTTACCAACAATTACTTTTTCAATATTAGCGGATATGCTGTCCGCGGCAGCTTGGGTTGCTTTAATTTGTTCATTCATAGATGCAGTATAAATTATGGATGTTTTTTGTCAAGAAAAATTTATTTTGGTCACTTGACAAAAAGATCTATTGTGCCTGATTAAAAGACCTTTGATATTCTTTTTCATAATTAGTTTTTAAAAAACTTAAGTGATAAAGAGGAAAGATTTCGGCAAGTGCACGGTTCTTGGAAACCAAAAGAGAGCTTTTATGAAATAAATCATGAAAAATTAAAATGGCACGGTGCTGAGAAAGCCCCTGAGAAACCGCGCCGTCTATAAAGTATTCTGCCTTTTTTGAAACATCAGCATAATCGGAAGAAAGCATTAACCTGAAAGTTTCAAAAGCTTCCTGATAAGGCAGGTTTCCGAGAAAATGCAGAATATGTATAAGCTGTTCCTGATATAACAAAAACCCTCTTGTTTCTTCAAGAAGCCCAAGAAATTCATAATTGATTTTTCTTTCTGCCCATGAATTATTCGAAATGCTGTCCATGAATTCTGAAAAATAATTCACAGGAGACTGCATCTTTAAGGCATATAAGGCAGTGAGGGTTTCGAAATTTTTTAACTTTATTGAATTGAAAATATCTAAAAGCGGTATTTTATCTTTAAACCCGAGTTTTTCTGCTTCATATGACAGAAAAAAATTCTCATAGGATTCCGTGTCAGTAAGCGGTATAGTTTCAGGAGTAATCAACTCTCCTTTATCATCGAAAATAAAGCGCAAGGTGTTTTCAATAACATCAGTGGCCTTATCAAGAATTATGGGGAAAATATGACTTATTCCGGACTCTTTGGTGAAATCAGGAGATATTTTTCCATCATTATTATTTGTAATTGTAAAATCCGATGGCAGAGTGTTTTTGTTATTAGTAAGAAATACAATTAAAGATTCCTTACCATTATATGATTTTTCAGGAGGTATAATAGTACTTTGAGCATTACAGGTGAAATTAAGAATAGAAATAAAGCGGTCCTTCTGTGAAGACCCTATTGTAAAATCAATATTAAGCTTTTTATCATTATTTTTATTACTAAAGGAAGAATATGGATGGTTGAAGATTTGTTCAAATACAAGCTCATGATAAATGGGGTTTGCTCTGCTGATATTTAATCTGTAAAAAAGATAGGAAGAAATTGTACTTTGACTTCCCATCCCGTATCCAATGCCGCATTTTGAAATAATATCGGCAAGCCATCTACCGCTTGATAGCTTGGAAAGCAGTCCAAAACGGTCAAAAAAATCATATTCTGATAAAAACAGCTGTTTTTTATACGGATTAATAATTGATTTTCCAAAATCATATAGATATTCACTGAATTTCCTATTTGAACTTGTAAATGGCTTTAAAAGGTCAAACAAAGCAGCTCCTTTATGATTTTTACATATTGTATCATAGAATTTCAAACTTTAAAATATTTAATAAAAAATATTTAATAAAAAAAATCTGGAATCTTCAATATTTTTGTAATAAAATAGTTTAAAATCAATAAGGATAAGAAATGAAGAAAGCAATGGTTTTGTTAAGCGGGGGACTTGATTCTGCTACTGTACTAGCTTACGCGTTGTCAGAAAAATATATGACCTATACATTGTCTATAGAATACGGGCAAAGACATAGAATTGAACTTACAAGAGCTGAAGCTTTGTCAAAATACCTGGGGGCCAAGGAACATTTTATACTTCATCTTGATCCAAGACCATTTAGGGATTCCGCCCTTACCGGCGCTGGAGAGGTTCCTCTAGATAGAAAAATGATGCAGATGAAACATTCTATAGCGCCTACATATGTTCCCGCGAGAAATACTATTTTTCTTTCATTCGCGCTTGCTTTTTGTGAGGAATTAAAAATAAGAAATATTTTTTTGGGGGTTAATTACCTTGATTATTCCGGT
>JAGLSM010000244.1 GCA_023135745.1 Spirochaetota bacterium
ATAATAATCTTGCAGCAGCAGTTCCTACAACCCCTGCTCCGATTATCGCGACATCATGGATTTTTTCGCTCATTTTTTACCTCTAAGCAGCTCATTGTGTTTATCCCTCAAGTCCGTATAATCCGTCATTATAAATTCGAGCAAATGAAAACTTTTTTGTTTCATTAGTTTTTTTACAATACTTATCGAATTTACCGTCCATGTGTTAATTTTTTTATTCAGCCTGCTGATTGCCTTATCGTGCCACAGTAGTGTTATGAAATGAGGGTGGATGTAGTCAAGTTTCTCAAAAATTTCTTTTTTCAGCTTTTTTAGCTTTCTCAGTCTTATAAATAGAAATCCATAATGCACCTTCAAATGTGAGGTCTCTTTAATAACCTCTTCCATCACCAAATCCGAAAACGAATAAAGTATCACATCGTAATCCGGTTGATACATTTCCATAACTACCCTGATACATCGAGCCATTAATTTATAGTCAGTGCTAAAACCCTTTATTTCTACAAGTATTTTTTTTTTATGCATTGCAATATTTAAGACATCATCAAGAAGCGGAACATTATGCGCATCAATTACCCCGGAAGATGTTACTACTTTTTTTATAACAGAATAGTCCGTATTCAATATTTTGATTTTTTTTTTAAATAAGCGTTTCATGGTCCGGTCATGAAAGATAACCAGCTTCCCGTCGGCTGAGAGCTGAACATCAATTTCAATCCCGGCAATATCTTCAAGGGGATTTTTTATTACTCTCTTAAAAGCATGTAAGGTATTCTCAGGATTATCCGCCCTGAAACCCCGGTGTCCTATAAACTGTATTTTTCTTTGATGATCGGTCAATGATTCGGGCATAGTTACCTGCGACATTGGATTGTTGGATAGGAACAGCTTATCCGTTTTTGTATGCATGTGTCAAGGTAATTAAGAGGATTTGACACGGATTTGAGAGCTTTGGTTTATTGTGAATTTGTTGAAATATTTTATGGTTTATTGTTTCAGATGCTTTTCCGGATTTACTGGATTTTAATACTAAATCCAAGGACTATACTCGTGATCTAGATAATTATGCCGAGCGTAGCCGAGGCATAGATAGATGTGAGGAATCAAATTCCCAACCGTGCGGCAATTTGTCGGAACAACCTGTCGGGGCAATCCCTTGTGGTTGCCCTAAATCAGATGGTTTTTTAGATTATCTTCCAAATAGATTCACTCGTTTCGATATACGGTTCATTTCAAATTTTGAGCATTGGTTTCTAAAACAGGAAAAACCTAAAGTGTCTTTACAATTTCTTTATAATCTTTTAAATTCATTAAAAGTATAAGTCTATAGACCTTGGTGGAATAAAATGGATAAAGACATTCGATGGGTACAGCGATTTAATAATTTCAAAAGAGCCTTTTCCTTACTACGGGAAATTATAGAAGAGAATGATGATATAATATGTAAACTGGAACTTATTGTTAAAGAGGGCATTGTTCAGCGCTTTGAATATACCTTTGAACTGGCATGGAAAACATTAAAAGACAAAATGATTGAAGATGGTTTATCCATAGATAGGATATCTCCTAAATATGTGTTTAAACTGCCATTTCCAAATCCAACCACCCTACTCGAATATATTACTGTTTTACCCTTGCTAAACTCGAATATATTGCTATAATTAACCAGTTAAAGTCGAATATTTTGGAGAATAACCTTGCTTCCTGAAAATGTATTATATTCACTAAACCCATGGTGGGAAGACCATTTGGTGGAGATGGGATTTTTACGTACAAAATACCTCGAACGCTTGAACCTTCAATCCCGTCAGATCACACTGATCCAGGGAAGCCGCCGGATTGGTAAATCTACCCTGCTACTTCAGATCGCGGATAAATTGATACAGGCAGGAATTGATCCAAAAAAGATTCTGAATATCTCTATCGATCATGCCCTCCTGAAAGAAAAATCAATCTTTTCTATTATTAAAGCATTTCGCACGCTCTTCTCTCATCCGCTTAAAGAGAAACTTTATCTATTACTGGATGAGGTGCAGGACAATCCAAACTGGATATCTGAAATAAAAACAATCTATGATACGGAAAATGTACATTTTTTCTGTACCGGATCCCATACCACATTATTGGATAGTGAAGGAAGTAAATTAACCGGCCGATATATTTCTCTTATCATGCGCCCGATGGATTATGATGAGTATCTTGGCATAAAGGGAATCTCTTATTCTAAAGCGGAAAGCTACCTGCATATTAATGAGGTGAAAAACTATCTGGCATCGGGCGGTTATCCTGAAAGGGTGTCCGGCCAGAATATAGACTATTTGAAAACACTTTTGAAAGATATTATTGAACGGGATATTCGGGTTCGATACAAATTAAAAAAACACTATCTTCTTGAAGATCTCTTCAGGTTGATCATCAAATCCACAGGAAGCCCCATTAGTTATCAGAAAATGTCAAAAATTTTAAAAACAACTGATGACACCCTTAAGGAATATGTCTATTTATTTAAAAAATGTTTTCTGATAAATACCTGTTCTAAATGGACCTGGTCAGAAAATGAACGAATCTATAACCCGGATAAGATCTATCCAATCGATACGGCTTTTCTTTCATTGGATGATTCTTCTCCTGATCTGGGAAAGAAGGCCGAGCTTGCTGTGTTTAATTCCCTATTGCAAAAAGACAGGATTGGATATTATAAGATAAATGGTTTTGAAGTTGATTTTGCGTCCGGTAGTTTTGAGAAAATCACTCTCATTGAATCCAAGTTCAGAAATGATCTGACACTCTCTCATAAATCCATGCAGGCAGTTTCGAAAGCCCTGACACGTGATGAAAAGGGCGTGATTAAAAGCGTAAAGGTTATAACAGATATGCAGGAAGGAGAAGAAAGCTTCCAGGGTGTTAATTTTGAATATATCCCGCTTTGGAAATGGTTACTTGGAACATCACACTAATACATCCAGTATCTCTTCAAGATTATGAATCGTATAAGTGAGTTCCTCATCGGTAAAGTCATTTCCATGACCGCTTAGAACACAGGCAAAATCAACCCCGGCATCTCCGGCCGCGTTGTAATCCGACATCCGATCTCCAACCATCAGAACATTACCGGGATCTTCATCAAATTCATTCATATACGATTTAATTATATCCCCTTTTGTTCTGATCTCACCCTGATTTATATAGGCAAATGAATGAAAATAGGAACTTAAACCATAGGTTTTCAGAATCGCGTCAAGATATTTCTCTCTGCCGTTTGATGCCAGACCTATCTTGACATCCATCTTTGAAAGCTGTTCAAACACTTTTTCCACTCCCGGAAGGAGTTCTCCCTTTTTACTCTTTATTAACTCAAGAAGAAATTCAAGCGTTAAAGCCGATATTCCGTCACGTTGTTCCTCTGTCAAGTGCGGGAAAAGATTTTGAAATATTTCTTTAACCGGTTTACCTATTTCCTCCATGATATTGTCAACCTCAGGAATATGAATCTGTACACCGCTTCTTTTGGAAAATTCGTGAATAGCATTTTGATAAGCTTTTCCAATTATCTCTTCAGATGAATAAATTACTCCATCCATATCAAAACAAATTAAATTGTACTTCATTTTTTATCCTTTTTAATTGAAAGCATTCCGCAGGCAGCTTCGATATCCTTGCCTCTGGATTTCCTTATGCTTGTAAACATTCCCGCAGCATTTAATTTATCCTGAAACTGTTTAATAATACCTTCCGGTGATCCCTTTAGGCTGCTGTTTTCACTATTATGGTAATGTATTAAATTTACCCTGCATCTTAGTCCATGTAGAATTTTTAT
>JAGLSM010000245.1 GCA_023135745.1 Spirochaetota bacterium
AGAAATTCAGGAGTAGCCGGATCAGATTTTTCATATAACGATATGTCAAATACAAAGTATTCAAAGTCCTATAAATGCAGGCTTCTTTCAAGCAGTGGTTCTGATTATTCACTGGAGTTGAAACCAAAAAAGAATACTGATACAGGGTACAGCAAGCTGATAGTCAATGTAGATAAAAAGAGTTTTATCACAAAAAAGATACTTTATTACAATCAGGATGGAGGGGAGTTTAAACGGCTTTTAATCAAAAAGGTAAAAATAATCTCAGGTATAATTACACCCATGGAATTTGAGATGAAAAATCTTATAACAGGAAATGTTACCGAAGTTGAAATAATAAAGATAAAGTATCTTAACAGGTTGAGAAGAATTTTTTTCAGCAGTGGAGGCTTATCGAGAACTCTTGAGACATGGAAGGCCGTATATCCATTTTTTAAATGAGGGGGGATGTCCCAAAAGACCGCGTTCGCGGTCTTTTGGGACAAAATAATCTATGTATTATAAACCGGTTTGGAATCTAAATAAGTTTTTATATGCCATGTTATTCTTTTTGATTTTTTTTCAGAATAGATTTGTGCATTCCTATGACCTTTCTTTTTTGTTTCAGACAGATATTCGGTATTCTGTTGAAAAGGGTATTCTTTCACTGGGCGGGACTTTTGTTGAAACGAAGATAGATCAGGCGCTTGGTTCTTCGGCAGCCGTTAGCGGAGGGATCCGTCTGAGTTACTATTCAATGAGGGAGTATTTACAAAATGAAGGGGATATAGTTGAGGCGGAACTAAGGAACACATATCTTGACCTTTTTGATTTTCCTGTAAAGAACTTTGAGCTTCGAATAGGTAAACAGCGGATCAATATAGGCAAATCAGATTTTTTCCGGCACCTTGATGTTGTTAACCCGCCTGATTTCAGTGACGAGTTAAGGTTTGATGAGCGTGTTTCATCGCTTCTTCTGCGCCTTAAGTGGACTCTCGGATTTGATACATCCTGGATGTTTTTTATTGGACCGGGTATTGATACGGCAAGGTATGCTTATGGTACTGATCCCTATAGGGCAATGCGGCTGGAGGTTGAGTCTTATATGCCTGCTTATACAGGGGCTCCGGGATCAGCCGCTGATATATTCAGATTACCCGAACTTAGGGCTGAAAATATGCTTTATGGATTGATATTTTCAAGCAAGATAGGAAAATTCGACTTTTCATTCCTTGCTGTTTCGAGGTTTAATCCAATTCTTATGCCTGAAGAAATTTTAATAGATTCAACGGATTCTTCTGCTTCAATAATATATTCTACCAGGAGGGAGTATGTTATTGGTTTAGGTGCGGCCGGAGATGTTCTTGGTGCGGGAGTTTGGGTGGAGATTGCCGCGAAGAAAAGCAGAGGCTTTTCGACTGTTGTAAAGGTAGATGGATCTATTGTTGAAAACAGCAGTCTTCTTACTGATGAGTGGTTTTTTACATGGAGTGCAGGTATCGATTATAACTTCAAAAACAATGGCCCTTATCTGAATATTGAATTTTCTCATGGGTTTTTTACGGAAATGCAAAACTCAACCGGAGAAGGCATAAACGATTATCTTGTGATTACAATACAGAAAAAGTACAGTTCAGACAGAATAAACCTTGGTCTGAGCCTCGGGTTTGAGTTTGATAAACTAACGAATTCCGCTGATTTTGATGATTTTAAGCGCCATACAGCTTGGTTTACAGGGCCGTTTTTTAAATATTCGCTTGGAAACAATGTGGAACTTGAAACGGGTCTATTCTGGGTAACCGCGCCGAAAGAAACCAGTTTTGAAGTTTCGGATATGCGCGCTCTTTTTTATTTTAAAACCGCAGCAAAATTTTGATGATAAATTATTATTTTCAACTCCGATTTTTCTCTTAATTTCTTGTCATAATAATGACGGCAATAGTTCTTATAATATTTATTACTTGCTAAATATATTTAAAAATGATTATATTAGAAAAAATCACTAAAAGGAGAATTTATTATTATGAAGAAAATTTTACTTGTACTTATTGTTCTGACTATTATTGGCGGTTCATCATTATCAGCTGCTGACCTCAGCCTTGGGCTAACCTACGGTGCTGATGTTAAAGAGATTGGTATACATGCCGGTCTTCTTTTTTCCGTAATGCCGAAACTACGCCTTGGTCCGGACATGACTTATTACCTGACACCCAGCGGTTTAACTTGGCTTGAATTCAATTTTAATGCTTACTACACATTTGTTGCACAAAATGCTTTAAAATTATACGGTCTTGCCGGACTACAGTTTGCCTATGCTAGCCTGGATCTTGGACCTTTGGGTTCTGCCGATAATCTTGATATTGGATTTAATATTGGTGGTGGTCTTGAGTATGATTTAGGTGGTCTAAGTCTTTTTGCTGAACCAAAATTTACAATCGGTGGTTTTGAACAGTTAGCAATCAGTTTTGGAGTACGTTTGTCGCTGTAATATTCACATAAAAAACAAAATAATCTAAAAAAGGGGCAATCTCATGAATAATGAGACAGCCCCTTTTTCTAATTAATTCGATAAATTCCTAAAGATTTTTTTTCATATTACGAAATTCAAAGGGAAGTAGCTACTTCCTTAGACAAGGATGTCTAAGCACATAATATCAAGGAGGATATTGTCCTATGGTTATTAACCACAACATGAGTGCTATCTATTCTCACCGAATGATTAAGTTCAAAGGCTGGGAACTGGATAAGAACATCGAGAAACTTTCTTCTGGAATGAGAATTAACAGGGCAGGTGATGATGCATCCGGTCTTGCAGTTTCAGAAAAAATGCGTTCTCAAATTCGTGGTCTCCGACAGGCAGCAAGAAATACTGAAGATGGTATTTCATTCATCCAAACAGCAGAAGGTTATTTAGCAGAAAGTCATGCAATTCTTCAAAGAATTCGTGAGCTTGCTGTGCAGGCTGCTAACGGTGTGTACTCTTCTGAAGACAGAATGCAAATTCAGGTTGAAGTTTCATCTCTTATTGACGAAGTTGACCGCATTGCTTCACATGCCCAGTTTAATGAGATGAACATTCTTACCGGACGTTTTGCTCTCGAAACAGGGGAAAACATTGTTACTGCCAGTATGTGGTTTCATATTGGTGCTAATATGGACCAGAGAGAAAGGGTCTTTATCGGAACAATGAACAGTCAAGGTCTTGGATTAAAAAATCCTGTTGGTAATCCTGAATCTGCTTCATTTATCAGCATAAGTACAATTGCTAAAGCCAATGCTACAATTGGAACAGTTGATGTGGCTCTTAAAAAAGTTTCAAAACAAAGAGCAGACCTCGGTGCTTATCAGAACAGGCTGGAATTCGCGGCTAAAGGTCTAATGGCCGGATATGAAAATCTCCAGGCTGCTGAATCCAGAATCAGAGATACTGATATGGCTGAAGAAATGTCTGAATTCGTCAAGAATCAGATACTCAGTCAGGCTAGTGTTGCTATGTTGGCTCAGGCTAACGCAAAACCACAGTCAATCCTTCAGTTATTAAGATAGACTGATTTTATATAAAAGACCCTGCAAACGCAGGGTCTTTTATGTTATTTTCCCCCGATAATAAACCTCTATAACGATTGAGTTGCACAACCTTCTTTTTTTGAAAATGCAAACTCGTACTAGATTAATTGGTCAAAGAGACAGCTTGATCGATGTGAATTTATTATGCAATAGAGGTTTTAGTTACTCAAACAGTGCACTTTTCAAAAAAAGAAGGTTGTGCAACTGATTTAGATATATCCTACTTTGTTTTGCAGGTTGTGGAAGATTCATTTGATAAAACAGAA
>JAGLSM010000246.1 GCA_023135745.1 Spirochaetota bacterium
CCTGACTTGCTTTCTCTGTATAGATTCATTTACAAGCAATTCAGCCTTATAAATTAAATTATCTATCCTGTTTTTTTTCTTTGGATTGCTATTGAATTTTAAAAGCATATTTTTGAAAATTGCTAAAATCTTCTTCCATTGCTTTTCTATTAAATTATTCCCGGCATAGTAAACTAATAAATCATTCAAAACAATTAGAAAATGATCATCCATGTCTTTAGTTTTTAAATCCTTTAAAAAAGCATCAATAAAAGTATCAAATATATTATAATAATCCTTATTCTCCGATTCATGCTGATTAAGTAATTTCACCGAATGTGAAACTATATTTCCTTTTTCCTTATAAAGAAAATCATCTAGAGAAATCTCTTTGGATTCAATATTTATATCTATAGCTTCGGTTATCGAAGATATAGATAGACAACCGCATGAATGCCTCACAACAAGTTTTGCAGGCAACACAGTATTTTCAGGGACAGCCTTCCCTTTTATCATATCCATCATAATATGTCCGGCTTTATTTGCCAAACCATATAACGGCTGTTCAACCGTTGTGAAAGACATGTTTATAAATTCCAATATTTCCACATTATCAAAACCGGTCATGGAAACTTCTCGCGGGATATTTATCCCGTATGATTGAAGTTCCAAAAAAGCATAGACCGCCATATCATCATTTGACGCGACAACAGCATCAAATTTTTCTTTGCGTTTTTTTACCAGAAGCCTCATTGCTTCTCTTCCTGATTCAGGGTGAAAATTACCGGGAAGAACAATATTCGGATCAAAGGAGATCCCGAATTCATTAAGAACTTCAAGATATGCATTATACCTTATTACAGCTTCCGGGTTTTCATCCGGTCCTTTGATAAAGGCAATACGTCTTCTTCCATGTTTTTCTATCAAATGCCGGACTACCTGTTTCATACCTTCTTTGTTTTCTGTAAGAACACTTGGCATACCTTCAATTGCCATGGATATACTTACAAGAGGCTGAACTCTTAACGGTTCTATAAATTCAAGGAATTTATCTTTGCCTATATAATGCGCAAGTGCAGCAGAGGGAAGAACAATCCCATCCAAAGCTTCAAGATCAATAAGCTCATAAACAACATTTTGCTGAGCATTATACTCATGAGAAGATTCTATAGATTCTCCAACGAAATAGATCAGGTTAAAATCCATTTGTCTTGAAGCCTCTGCCATTCCTTTCCAGAGAGGATCAGCAAACACAACATCCATCCGGGTCATAAGCATGCCTATTGCGGGACGGGATCCCTTTATTTTCATAGTATTTCCTCAAGTAATCTATCTCTTTAAACTATTTTTGTATCATAAATCCATAGATATGTCAAAGGAATGTCATAAATATCTTGTTTGAATTTTTCAATTTTGGGTTTATCATAACCACAGGAAAAAATCATTCCAGACTACATAATGGAAGAGTAGGCTTAAAATTCTTTTTTCACTTTCCTGTGAACAGACAGGTCAAGATTACGATTTAGCTTAAGGAATATTTTTGCTATACTTTTTACAAAAGTCCCGATGGTAGTAACGTTTGCCTGGATCGAACGATTTGATGCAATGTCCGATCCGAAGCACAGAAAGATCATTTTTTCTTCCAGATATAATTGCCATGGCCGTCAGGGGCAAAATTCATTTTTTTCCAGAAACCGATAGCTGTGTATCGGACTCTGTCTGCGATAATGGTATCGAAAGATTTTCTAAACATGTTGATGGTCTCTTGGGCAAAGCCCTGTCCCTCAAATTCGGAGAATATGTTTATCGAATAAATGGTCAGAGTTCTACCCTCCATCAAACCTCTGACTTTGCCAACACGTTTGTCACAGTGTTCGATATTCATCCAATCATAGTTGGATTTATTCTCCTGATGGGAGAATAATTTATACGTGAGTTGTTCTGGCATAATTTACCCCTGATTAATCGAAGCCCTGACAAAAAGCCACGACGTTTTTTCCTAAATCCTGTATATAGTACCCGCCTTCCAAAAGGGCAAAACGGCGTTTGCGGCAGACTCTTTTTGCAAGATGTTTCATCAGTCTGCCGATTAAATAAAAGTCCATTGTTTTCAGCTTCTTGCCCAAGTCCTTCTCGTAGGTGTCGAACCCGGCAGAAACAGCCACGATGTCAACCTGTTGAATCTTTGAAATGTAATCTTCTATGGCTTCAATGTAGCTCTGACTGTCATGTGCCATAGGATTAAACACTTTGGCTTCGGGCCATGCTGACAGCACGTTAATGTTTCCGTCACCTGTATGCGCGTCGAAATCCAGGACAAATGCACTTTGTATCAACCCTTCGGCCTTCAACTTCAGCAGGGCAATCCCCATATTACAAAACGCACAATAGTCCCACGTTTTCTCTCTCGATGCATGATGGCCAGGCGGTCGAATACAGGCAAACGCAGGCTCCATATTAAAAGCCATTTTGGCCGCCAGTATAGCTCCGCCAGCAGACAAACAGGCCATGTCAAACAATTTTTTGTCCTTCTGTATATCGGCAATATGCGTCGCAGTATGAGCCAATAATAAATCATCCATGGAAGCCGGCTCAGGTGAAGCCACCGTATATCCCCCGGCCTTTAACTCCGTCATGATGCTTTCCATTCGACCGGGTGCAGAGGCACTATTGGAAGCATACTCCGAACATTTAAAGTTTTCGTGAAAAACAACTTTCACGTCACACCCCCTGACTGATAGGAAATAATACCACATGCTCGGTAGATAGCGCATGCTCCCTTTTTTAGTATATAGCAAGACATCCGGTTTCTCTCAATAAAATCCTCTATATTCCGGAAAAAGGCAAAGTGCTCTATCAAGACAAAATATAAAACTCTTTATTGCAACTGATTTTATCGGGGAACTTACACAGCATATTCCACCTAATCGACCGACAGGACGGAGGAAGTGGCAGGCCCCATCCTAGATGCTTGTTCCGGCACCTCTTTCGCTGCCGCGGGCGTCCCTGCCCGCTCTTCCTCCCTAAGGTCGGCGCTCTCTCGGTTCGAATCCCACACAAATCTGAAGTAATCTCAATGGACAAAAAAAAAGCCTCTCATCAATGAGAAGCTCTTTTGCGTACCCAAGAGGATTCGAACCTCCGGCCTTTGGAACCGCAATCCAACGCTCTATCCAACTGAGCTATGGGTACCTATAAATACCAATTTTGAACTTTTTTACCAAACAACGGCAGCGGTTTTTGTTTTCCCTTTAAAGAAGAAACAAATCCATTCAAAAGCAGCAGCAAATAAAAAACATTTACCAAAACAAAAAAAGATAACTCAACAGAACTTAAAAAACTGGGGATTGAATGGCTGGCAAACCATACAAACCCTATTGACACAAGATAAAATATTGATGCTCCAAATCCCTGTTTAGCGTGATACATGGTAAAATCTGTCTTTGGGAATATAAACATTGAAAAAAACCAGCCAACAATCGGCAGATAGGAAATACCGGCAATAACTTTCATTTCTCATCTCCTTATAAAAACCACTAATCCATAAGATATTCTCATATCAATAAGATTAGCTCATCGGAGAAGGGGGGATTCGCCTTTTTCTTGCAATCATCCGGATTGCAAGCTGCAGGCCGGCTCGCTCGCTTTCACAGGCGTCCTGCCTGTTACTCCTCCCTATTCGGTCGGCGCTCACTCGCTTCGAATCCTTAACTCATCTCCAGGTAAAATCACTAATCCGGCAAATATTCTCATATCAATAGGATTAGCTCATCGGAGAAGGGGGGA
>JAGLSM010000247.1 GCA_023135745.1 Spirochaetota bacterium
ATTAATTCTCGCAAGAGATCTTCTGACTATTCTTTTTCTCATTGGATTATTAAGCTGCCCAATCACCTCGTGAAAGCGCAGGTTCATTGCCTCTTCCAATAAATCCTCATGCGTCTTTTTTAATTCATCCAGATTCATGTCGTTATACTTATTTTTCATATCAAATACCTCTATTAATCACGAACAACAAACTTGGTTCTAATCGGAAGTTTATGCGCAGCAAGTCTCATAGCTTCTTTAGCCACATCCTCATCAACTCCAGACATTTCAAACATTACTCTTCCAGGCTGTACCGGAGCTACCCATTCCTCAGGAGCGCCCTTTCCTTTACCCATTCTTGTTTCAGCCGGTTTTTTTGAAACCGGTTTGTCCGGAAATATTCTTATCCAGACTTTTCCATTTCTTTTTACATATCTTGTCATTGCAACACGGGCAGATTCAATCTGTCTATTTGTTATCCAGTAAGTGCCATTTGCAACAAGAGCATAATCACCAAAATTTATTTGATCGCCCCTTTTTGAATTACCCTTCATTGTGCCGCGCTGGTGTTTTCTAAATTTTGTCCTTTTCGGCATTAACATTTGAAATTCCCGCCCTCTATTCCTTTGTTTTCTTCTTTAAAAGAGTCGCGCCAGCATCGGTCTTAGTATCCTGACCAAATATTTCACCCTTAAAAAGCCAGACTTTAATACCTATAATTCCATAGGTAGTTAACGCAGTGTATTTTGCAAAATCAATATCGGCCCTTAAAGTATGAAGAGGAATTCTTCCCTCTTTATAGGTCTCACGCCTTTTCATCTCTGCCCCGCCAAGACGGCCGGAAACTGAAATTTTTATACCTTTGATTCCTGCATCTACTGCTTTTTGAATTGCTATTTTCATCGCTCTTCTGTAAGAACGGCGCGATTCAAGCTGTCTTGCAACACCTTTAGCAACCAGCATTGCGTCAAGATCAGGATATTTTACTTCTTTAATATTTACATGAATACTCTTATCAGTAAACTTCTTAAGGTTCTTAGACAAATCATCAATTTTTTGTCCCTTGCTGCCTATTACAATACCCGGTCTTGCTGTATAAATATTGAGGGTAATCTTCTCAGGATATCTTACAATCTCTATCTTTGAGACTTCAGCATTTTTCAGTTCTTTTAAAAGATACTCTCTCATCTTTAAATCAATATGGAGATAATCAGCGTATTTTTTACCACCAACAAACCATTTAGAATCCCAAGTCTTATTAATCCCCAATCTAAGACTTATCGGGTTTACTTTTTGACCCATTATTTATCCCCCAGTTTGTCTACTAATACTACTTTTAAATGAGCTGTTCTTTTATGTATTCTATCAGCTCTTCCTCTAGCCCTCGGTTTTACTCTCTTTAGAAAAGGACCTTTATCTACAGTTATTGTTTTAACAAATAAATTATCCGTGCTTATATCCGGATTTTTAACAACCGCATTCGCGCTGGCAGATAAAAGAACCTTCCTTATATTATCCGCACCTTTATTAGGAAGATGCTCTAAATAAGTTACCGCATCTGATACATTCATTGAACGTACATTGTTTGCGATGCCTCTAATTTTTTCAGGCGATCTTCTTATGTACTTGGCTATAGCAACGCTTTCCATTTATAACTTCTCCTACTTCTTTTTTGCCCTTTTATCTCCGGCATGTCCTCTAAAAGTTCTTGTCAAAGAAAACTCTCCAAGCTTGTGACCTACAAGCTGTTCTGTAACATATACAGGTATAAAAATTTTACCATTGTAGACATTGATTGTATGCCCGACCATTTCAGGAATTATTGTTGAACTTCTTGACCATGTTTTCATCGGCTTCTTCTGCCCTGCATTATTCATTTCAACAATTTTTTTATAGAGTTTTTTATCTATAAATGGACCTTTTTTAATTGACCTTGCCATATAACTGTCCCCTATTTTTTACTATGTCTGGATTTTACAATAAACTTACTGGTAATCTTTTTCTTGTTTCTGGTTCTATAACCCTTTGTCGGCTTACCCCACGGAGATACCGGATGACCGCCTCCTGATGTTTTACCTTCACCTCCACCGTGTGGATGATCTACGGGATTCATTGCAACACCTCTAACTTTTGGACGTCTACCAAGCCATCTGGATCGCCCAGCTTTACCCAAGTTTATATTCATATGATCAGCATTCCCAACCTGACCAAGTGTAGCCATGCATTCATGAAAAATGAGTCTCATTTCTCCGGAAGGAAGTTTTACTGTACAGTATCTTCCTTCTTTTGCCAGCAGCTGCGCCTGTGCTCCGGCAGATCTCACTATTTGAGCACCTCTGCCTTTTTGCAGCTCTACATTATGTATTGTTGAACCCAGAGGAATTGACTTAAGCGGAAGCGCGTTTCCAATTTTTATTTTTACATGCTCTCCTGAAACAACTTCTTCCCCTAAAGTTAACCCAACCGGAGACAATATATATCTTCTTTCTCCGTCTTTATATTTGATTAAAGCTATTCTAGCGCTTCTATTAGGATCATATTCAATTGTTTCTACAACTCCGGGAACATCTCTTTTGTCTCTTTTAAAGTCAATAATTCTGTATTTTCTTTTATGTCCACCGCCGCGTCTCCGCATTGTTATTCTGCCTGCAGAGTTGCGTCCTGATATACTTTTTTTGCCTTTTGTAAGTTTCTTGCATGGCTTATCAATAGTAACATCTTCAAATGTTGAAACACTCATTCCACGCTGACCGGGTGTTATTGGTTTTATCTGTCTTATACCCACTTACTCCGCCTTCCTTAACCTTCTATATACCTTCAAAAAATGGAAAAGTCTGTCCCTGTTTTATGGTGACAATTGCCTTTTTCCAGCTAGGCGTCATACCTAGTCTATATCTGACCCTCTTTTTTTTACCGCGTACATTTATAATATTACATTTCAATACATTTATTTCATACATTGACTCTAAAGCTCTTTTAATAAGATCCTTATTGGCTCTCCTGTCAACCTTAAAAACATACTTGTCAGCCTCTTTTAGAGTATTTGCCTTCTCAGTCAAAAGAGGGCTTATAATTATATTCTGTAAAACTGCCTTCTTCATTCTATTCCCCCCTAACTGCCGGCTTATAATGCTCTTCAATATTACTTAAAGCTGATTTAGTAAAAATTACTTCTTTTGCATAAAATACATCTTTAAAAGTAAGTCTCTTTGAATTGTAGCATTTAACCCATGGTATGTTTCTCGTCGCACGTTTTACAAGTGCGTCATTATCAGCAATAATAAGAACTACCCTATCCATTGCACATACCTTATTAAGTATATTAATAATATCCTTTGTTCTACCTGTTTCGAATGTAAAATCTTCAATAATTTTGATATTCTTAGCCAGAGCCTTTTTATTCAGGAGTGACCTCATTGCGGTTAGTTTCATTTTTTTAGGAATTTTTGTTTTATAACTCCTTGGCTGCGGTCCAAAAACAGTGCCTCCGCCAACCCAAATCGGAGATTTTTTTGTCCCGGCCCTCGCACGCCCGGTACCCTTTTGTCTATAGGGTTTTGCGCCTGTCCCTTTAATCTTTGACCTGTCTTTTGTAGAAGCCGTGCCTTGTCTGGCATTTGCTAACTCAGCCTTTATCGCCTCATAAATCAAGTGATCATTGACCTTACCGTCAAATACAGTTTTGGAGAGAGTCAGCTGACTGACCGAAGCCCCGTCCTTTACTGATAAAACATCCTGCTTCATTGTACCGCTCTTTTCTTAACAGATTTTTTAATATTTACAAT
>JAGLSM010000248.1 GCA_023135745.1 Spirochaetota bacterium
TTTATATCAAAAATACCGCACCTCAACTAAAGACATAAGATCACTGTACTCTAGAAGATTAAACCGCGGGAAACACTTCAGAATAAAACCAAGAACAATAGATAATGGATTCTTCAGATTCAAAGAACTTCTCCTCCCAATGGAAGACAGAATAAACAAACCGGTTATTAAACATATCAAGGGAAAGCCGTACTTTCCGCCGCTTTACCGAAAAATAACCGTCAAACTTCCCACCCACAAACTCGCCCTGTACAGGGACAGAGCAGGAATAAGGAGAGAAACAAGGATCCACCAACGCGCAGTATCCTACAGCTCACCAAGACAACTATGGCGGGGTAACTTTATCTATCCATCCTGCGCCAGATTCTCTTCGATATTCGGAGAACTCAGAACATACAGAAGCGGCTACGTAGGAGCACACAGAGGAATTGATATCGGATCATTCAAAAAAGAATACGTAAAGGCTCCTAACAACGGGATTATAAGATTTGCAGGTAATACAACCCTCGCTGGAAATAATATAGTCATTGATCACGGTCAATATGTCTTTTCAAAGATATTTCACATGTCTCGACTCTTCGTAAGAACAGGTCAGTATGTTACCAAAGGCCGGATAATCGGAAAAGTAGGAAACTCCGGAATAAGCACCGGACCTCATGTCCATTGGGAGATGTGGGTTGGCAATATCAAGGTTGATCCGGGACTGTGGGTACACGGGAAAATCAGTGATAGCAAATCCCCCATACATAAAACGCCTAATACACTTCTATACGAATTTCTTATGCCGAGATATTGATTTTTCTATCTCATCTCACCTAACCCTATCCCTTACCTCGAAGGGAAGGGTAACGTTGAAAATTAATTTTGAGCATTTTTTTGGATATGTTCTTTTGGATTTATGGACAAAAATTAAACTATAATTAAACTATATAATTATTCACACCCATGTAAATTAGAAGTTAAACTTCTAATTTACATGAATGTTTGACAGCCATTAATAGTTTTTTAAAGAATTCGATACAGCAGTATCTGAGTAAACCCTATCCTTTTTTCGTTTTCATCTCTTTAAGTATCCATTTATCCTTAAATTTCTTCCACCAGGCTAAGCAAGTTTTTGTTTGAGGTTCAAATTTCTTTTTAATCTTTAAGTCTTTTTCCATTTCTGAAGAATGCTTGTCAACAAGCCTCATAAAAAGAAAGCTTAAAATAAAAGATTTTTCAGAATCAACAATCCCCTTAACACAATAAACTGCTTTTAGTTTTTCTATGACATTTGGCAGTATAAATACTCCCATTGATAATAATGGATCGTATTCTACCGGTAAAACCCAACGTTTATAATCAGAACTTCCACTACTAAATGTGCTTTTTTTTAAGGCATTAAAAAATTTGCTATAACTAATTTCAAACCTATCTCTGGTTTTCATACGTTTGACATCCCACCACCTCAAAATTATTCTAGCCATAGATTCCCTGTTTTTATCTACGTAAAAAGCAAACGGCTCCAGATCTCTGTGTGTGAGTCTTGAAATCTTCAAAAACGCGTGATTTAATAAATAGTCGCCTTCTCTTATCTTTTTAACAAGCAAAGGCAAAACTTGAACACCCAATAAAGTAATTCTGGCATAATATTTGTTATAGATAAAATATTCTATTGGCATTTTTCTTTGATTAAATTCTTTTATATGTTTTTTCCAATCCATATATGCTTTAGTAAACTCGGCTTTTAGTTGTTTATCATTTGTTAATCCACTGCATATTGAACTAGTAAAAATCAGCAAAACCAAGACAAAACAGTTTAATTTAAAATTATTCATGACGTTTTTATCCTTTCTGTTTAAAATGATAATAAATCTGTGTAAATCCAAAAAAGCATCTTCAATAATTAACCACAAATGACCAACATATTTACTTCGACACCAATCCTGAAAATCCGTGTCGAAAAAAGCTCATTAGTATAAAGTTACTATTAACTATGATTTTCAATTAATTCTCCATAATTTGCAACAATTATCCTTGTGAAAAGCATACTCTATGTTATCATATAAAAAACATCATTTAACATATGAGGATAAAAACATGCGAATACAAAAGAGACATCTTCAATGGGTAATTATTACCATTCTTTTTTCTTTAGCCATACTGCTCAGCGCAAAATTAAACAAGAAATCATTGCCTCTGTATCTCTATAGAGAAAATACATGCAGGGTATATGCGCCTTCCGGATGGATGGGGGATTATAGTGATATCCGTATATCACAGCGATGGACTAAAAATCCTTACTCCGGAAAATCCTGTATCAGGATTCGTTATTCCGTAAAGCAGATGCAAAAGAAAGGCTGGGCCGGAATTTTCTGGCAGTATCCGCGGAGTAATTGGGGAAATCTTAAAGGCGGTTTTAATCTGACCGGGGCCAAACGCATCTATTTTTATGCCAGAGGTAAAAAAGGGAACGAAGTGATCCAGGTAAAGATGGGCGGCTTGAGCGGTACCGAAAGTAAAGACAGTACAACTTCCATTATTTCTTTTCCTATAAAATTGACAAAAAACTGGAAAAGGTATTCCATCAATCTGGATGGAAAGAATCTTTCATGTATTATAGGAGCTTTTGCTGTGGTGTTTACCAAAGCGTTTAATCCTGACGGAGCCACTATTTATCTTGATGATATTTTTTATTCTGCTAATGTTATGGAAAAAGTTACTCAGAACATTTTAGCCTCAAAAATCAGTACAGAGGTTGATCCGCAGTATGCTGTCAAGTATCATTCAAAATTTGTCCCGGGGAAAAATAAGGCTCTGTTATTAATTGGACAAGATAAGCAGACAATTAAAGAATACCTTAAGCACCAAAAAGTAAAACCTGCAGGATACATGATCTATACATCTGTTCAGAAGATGGAAGGTTTACATGAACCGGTAGATATAGGAGCAGGAATTATGCATGCGCAGTATTTGGCGGATACATATCCCGGTTCAGTTATTCAAATGGGACTGTATATGGTAAATGCTCTTGATGGTATTATTGCCGGAAACTATGATGCTAATCTAACCAAACTATCAGCCTGGGTAAAAAAAGTAAAACGCCCGGTATACATACGTATCGGGTATGAATTTGACGGAAAACATAATCATTATGATCCGGTCAAATATGTAAAAGCTTTCAGGTATATTGTAGATCTTATGCGAAAAAACAAAGTAAAAAACGCGGCCTATGCATGGACAACCTGGGGCGGCTGGCCTTATAAAGGATATTCCCTTAAAAGCTGGTATCCCGGAGATAAATATGTGGATTGGTTCGGTCTTTCCATTTTTTCACAACCGTATCATGATTTTGACAAAAACAAATATGTTATGAATTTGCTGGAAATGGCACGCAAACATAAAAAGCCCGTTATGATTGGTGAAGCGACGCCTTTTGGAGGTATTCATCCGGGGATTGCTTCCTGGAACAAATGGTTTGCTCCTGTCTTCAGCTTTATTTACAGGTATAACATCAAGATGTTCTGCTATATTAATTCTAATTGGGAAAAGATGCCTATGTGGAAAAATCAGGGATGGGGTGACTGCCGAATCCAGAAAGAAACAAAACTGCAAAAGCTGTGGTTAAAGGAAATACGTAAAAATCGATGGGATTTCCAGTAGGGACCATGCATGCATGGTCCCTACTTCATGCATGGTCCCTACTTCATGCATGGTCCCTACTTCATGCATGGTCCCTACTTCATGCATGGTCCCTACTTCATGCATAGCCCCTACT
>JAGLSM010000249.1 GCA_023135745.1 Spirochaetota bacterium
TAGATGCTTCCGCGTCCCAGCCAAACCTCTTTTGTAATAATTTGTTTAAAGTTTCGCTGTGATTTTCGTTTATATATCAGTTTATCTATTTTTACCCGAAATCTATACTTTTGTACATAACGGTTTATTCTACCGTAGGCTTTTCTTTTGCCCCAAATATGATCAGCCTCCAGAACAGTTGCTGTAAAAATATAATCAGACCGCTGCACCACATCTTTTAAAGAAAGCCATTTGCGTACTGACAAACCATCACTAAATAAAGCAATTGATGTGATAAGGATAAGTAATATCAATAAACCCAGAAGTTTTTTCATTATCTCTCCATTTTTAAATAGATTTTCTCATTAATTATTTAGAATTGCTGTAAATAGATACTCCACCAAAAACTAATTGTTCAAAAATTTAGCAGCAGGACATATAATCCCATTTTACTTCTTGTCAGTCCCATTTTCAATCCTTTTCGTATAGACTTGTGCTATCCGTGGCTTTCTTATCCAGACTCATAGGGACAAGCAAGCGGGATATGAATGTGTTTTTTGCCATATGCAATCACGCCCTGCATTGAAGACAAGTTCGGCTTGAATGACATGAAACTCTGTGTTAAAGTAGCAAAGGATGTACCGGGCGGGTTCAAAGATTATATCAACACTGAAATAAACAACCGATCTAACGGCAATTTAAGAACGTTAAACAACTTTTTCATAATGAAAAGGAACTTGTTAAACAATGAATAATAATACCGGAGATTCTAAACATAACAAGCCTGAAATATTTATTCAAAAAAAGTATAAAAAATCAAAAGGCGCGGCTCTTGTTCTTCATGGACTTAATATGAAACCTGAGAAAATGAGCGCAATTGCTGATATTCTGTTAAAAAACGGGATTGATGTAATACAGGGGGTGCTTTCAGGACATGAAGGAAATTTCAGTAAATTTAAAAAAGTTACATATCAAATATGGATGAATAACCTTATTTATCTTTATAAAACCGCAAATAATCACGCGAAAAAATTAAGTGTGCCATTGTATTTTGCGGGATTTTCTCTCGGCGCCTTATTCAATTTAACTTTAATGAGCCGTGATTTGGGTTGTCATTTTTTTTATAAAAAAATGATACTTTTTTCTCCCGCTATATGCCTTAGATTCTCATCTTATCTGCTTAAATTATTAAGGCCGTTTAAAAACCTGGCAATTCCAAGTTTAAATAACCGGGAATACAGGGTATATCCGTATACTCCTGTGTCAGCCTATAATGCTTTTTTTACATCACTTAATAATTTCAAGCATTCAGATAAAGCCTGTATAAACATTCCAACTCTTGTTTTTATTGATCCAAAAGACAAGCTGGTAAAATCTAAAGGAATACAAAAAATAATCCTTAAAAATAATTTAACAGAATGGAAAATTATTTATATAACCGCGCAAAACATAAACCATCACTTAATAAGTGATAAAAAATCTGTGGGTGAAAATCAATGGAGAATAATAACACAGGAAATAAAAAATCATCTGTTAATATAAAAAAAGCTTACAAATTCTCACTTTAATTTTTCTTACAATACTCATAACTTCAGCTTGCACAGATCGTAAACAAGAAAATCAACTAACAATGACAACATCCGGTGCAATAGGAATAAAAACATACACAGCTCCCGGCAACACCAAAATAACTATTTCCACAAATTCAAATAATGGACTAATAGAAGGGATACTTGTTTCAGATGGGCCGGGTTTTGATTATGGCAGCCAAACAGCATGGAATGATTACGCTTTATCCTACAACCTTTACTTCGTAATAGGTTTTGATTACTACTCCACCCCCTTTACTATTATCACATATTTATAATGTCTTGTATTAGATGCCGTTAAGTATTAACTTTCTTCTATATAAGATGAATTGAAAAATAATGTGCGAAGAATGAATATCCCAGAAAATGGGCAATTACTACAATAAGATTTCCTGCTTTTATCCTTCATGCTTTACAAACAACTAATCCACCTATATAAAAAATAAAGGAGTGGTAAAAAGACCCCAATGGCGGTTGATACCATACAATGCATAAAAAAGAAAACGAGATATATTTTAATTCCTTGGGCTTATCAGCCCCAATATTAAAAGCAGTTACTGAAGAAGGTTACGAAATCCCGTCCCCCATTCAGGCAGAGGCAATACCGCCTGTCATTGAAGGCAAGGATGTAATGGCCGCAGCTCAGACCGGTACAGGCAAAACTGCCGCATTTACCCTGCCTATTCTGGAACTCCTTTCTAACGGTAGACCGGCTCATGCAAATCATACGAGAGTTCTCATACTAACTCCGACACGGGAACTGGCCGCCCAGATTGGTGAAAGTGTAACAACATACGGGAGATATCTGTCCTTAACCTCGGCTGTAGTTTTTGGAGGAGTGAAGATAAATCCACAAATGATTAAATTACGCCGCGGCGTTGATATTCTTGTTGCCACACCCGGACGCCTTTTTGATCTTTATAATCAGAAAGCCATAAAATTTAACCAACTTGAAATCCTGGTGCTTGATGAAGCTGACCGCATGCTGGATATGGGATTTATCCGGGATATCCGTAAGATTATCAAAATTTTACCTCGACAGCGTCAGAACCTTATGTTCTCAGCAACTTTCTCTCATGAGATACGTAACCTTGCAAAAGGGCTGATCAATAACCCTGTTGAAATTTCCGTAACACCTCGTAATACCACAGTTGATACGGTAAAACACTGGATTTATCCGGTGGATAAAAACAAGAAATCTGCCCTGCTCACTCATCTGATCCGAGAAAACAAATGGAAACAAGCGCTTGTTTTTAATAGAACCAAACATGGAGCAAACCGTATAACACGCCATCTGGAAAAAAGCGGAATTTCAGCTGTCGCAATCCATGGCAACAAAAGCCAGGCCGCCCGGACTAAGGCACTGGCCAACTTTAAAGATGGCACAATCCGCATTATGGTAGCAACAGATATCGCGGCCAGAGGATTGGACATAAATCAGCTGCCTCAGGTAGTTAATTTTGACCTGCCTAATGTTCCGGAAAATTATATACACCGTATAGGAAGAACAGGTCGTGCCGGTCTGGAAGGTCATGCCATATCTCTGGTCTGTGCGGATGAGTTAAAAGAACTTTCTGACATTGAACGACTGATAAAGCAGCTACTGGAACGCAAATCTGTAGATGGTTTTGAACCGGTTCACAAGCTTCAGGAAACGAGTTTAGACAAAAGACCCATTTTCCCCAAAAAACCTAAAAATCCTATTTCTGAACATCGGAACGGTCAGCGCTCCAGAACAAGATCCCGTAGTAATAAACCTAAAACACAGGATAGGCAAAGTTCAGGTAATTACTCACATGGAAATAAAACGGAACAACAGGAAAACCGTAATTCCAGATCGACTTATCGGGGAAATAAAACAAATCGCCAGGATAGCCTTCGTGATGGAGGCAAACCTCAAGGACAAAAACCACAAGGCTATAAACCGCCAAAGAAAAGTAGGGATAATAAACAAAGAAAAGTTTAACCTCCGTCCCCATTTATGTAAAATGTCCTGTATCTCTTTATCAATTATTTCCCTCATTAACACTTATCAATATTAGCTTTATAACATGAAACCGGAACTTCTTATACCTGTTGGAAATCCCGAAGCCCTCTACGCCGCTGTCGAAGGAGGCGCCGATGCTATTTATTTTGGACTTAACAAATTTAGTGCCAGGGCCCGCGCCAAAAATTTCTCACTGG
>JAGLSM010000025.1 GCA_023135745.1 Spirochaetota bacterium
TTGGAGCCCAGTGGGGAGACGAAGGAAAAGCAAAAATAATAGATTACCTCTGCAATGACGCAAAATACATTGTCCGTTATCAGGGAGGAGCAAATGCCGGACATACAGTACTGGTCGGTAAAGAAAAATTCGTATTTCACCTCGTACCTTCAGGGATTCTCCACCCTGATAAAATGTGTCTTATAGGTGCCGGTCTGGTAGTTGATCCTTTTGCCCTGTTAGAAGAAATTGACAGTATAGAAAAAAGAGGAATATCAACAAAAGGCAGAATAAAAATAAGCGGGAATACCCATGTAATTCTTCCCTATCATAAAATCATGGACATATGCATGGAGCAGGAGCTCGGTAGTGAAAAAATAGGAACTACAGGACGGGGGATAGGACCCGCTTACCTCCAGAAAGCAGAAAGAACGGGCATTCGGATAAATGATATCATACTGGGAGGTTTTGAAGAAAAAATAAGAACCCAAGTAAAGAAACTCAACTTCATGCTTGAAAACTATTACATTACCAAACCTTTCGAAATCTTTAAACAGTATTACACAGGAAACACTGTCGACGCCGATAAAATAATTGATGAATGCAACAGTATTAAAGATAAACTCAAGGAATTGGCTGATGATGTATATCTGATAGTAAAAAATGCGATAATAAACAAGGAAAAGGTCTTATGTGAAGGTGCTCAAGGCACTGGTCTTGATGTTGATTTTGGAACATATCCATTTGTAACATCTTCCAATCCTATAGCGGGAGGCGCCTGTACAGGAATTGGAATCGGACCAACAAAAATAGAAAATGTTTACGGGATTTTCAAATCGTATATTACCAGAGTTGGATCAGGACCATTCCCGACAGAACTTGACAACGAAGAAGGAGAAACCCTTCGTAAGATAGGAAATGAATTTGGAGCAACTACAGGACGGCCCAGAAGGTGCGGATGGTTTGACGGAGTCTTTGGAAAATATGCTTGCTGGATAAACGGACTAACTCATCTGGTTATTACAAAACTGGATGTGCTTGATACTTTCGAAGAAATAAAATTCTGCACAGGCTATGAGATAGACAGGGAAATTCATAAAGATTTTACAACACATATTTCATCTCTTAAAAAGGTAAAACCTGTCTACAAAACTTTCCCCGGTTGGCAGGAAAATACTTCTAAAATTTCAACATTTAGTGAACTTCCCGAAAACGCGAAGAAATACCTTAATTTTATGGAAGACTATCTTGAAACACCCATATACATTGTTTCAACCGGCCCTGAAAGGGACGCTACTATCATAAAGGATTAGAAAATTAAAAGTTAGGATTAAGGATTAGCCGAACCGTCTGCTGTACAAATTATTATCTTTAATGTTATATATTCTCACAAGCCTGGACGGCACAGGACCCCTACCGTGCTCTTTTAGTGCTTTTTTCTTAAGAATAAGGTTTAATAATTTAAGACGTTCAGATTTATTCATTGATACCCTCCATTTAAGCTCAGCGCCTTCAATTAAGTATCGGAATAAAAAAAAAATTACTTGATAGAGAGAAAATTCAAATCAGTCTTTTATTTTACCAAGAATAATAGCTGTATTATGGCCCCCAAAACCAAAGGCATTACATAGAGCATTTCTAACTTCACGTTTCTTCATCCCGGATTCACAGAGATCAAGATCACATAAAGGATCCTTCTCGGATATATTAATAGAAGGGTGTATCAATCCGGTTTCTACGGATTTCGCGGCACAAGCTACTCCCAATGCTCCTGCTCCGCCTAAAAGATGTCCCACAAGAGATTTTGTAGCGCTAAGGGTAAGTTTTGGTGCATATTCCTTGAACACCGTCTTTACAGCGTTTATTTCAGCCAAATCACCTAAGTGGGTAGATGTAGCATGGGCGTTAATATAGTCAATTTCATCATAATTAAGACCGCTTTTTGTAAGAGCCCGGGTCATTGCCCTTGCCGCTCCTTCACCTTCAGGATGAGGCGCTGTCATATGATGCCCATCAGCGGTAGCAGCAAATGAGAGTATCTCAGCATATATTTTAGCTCCACGTTTTCTTGCGTGAGACAGTTCTTCAAGAATAAGTATCGCAGCTCCTTCAGCAATAACAAAACCGTCTCTGTTGGCATCAAACGGCCTTGACGCAGTTTTAGGATCGTCATTACGTGTTGATAGAGCTCTTGCAACTGCGAAACCGGAAAGAGAAATAGGTGTAATAGCTGCTTCAGTGCCTCCTGAGAAAATAACATCTGCATCCCCGGATTTAATATGTCTGTACGCAACACCAATAGCATTTGTACCGGTAGCGCATGCACTTGTAACGGCAAAATTAGGGCCTCTTAAACCCATTAAAATTGAAATTTGTCCGGCAGCCATGTCAATAGTTACCATAGGTACAAGAAACGGATATACCTTTGATGGACCCTTTTCCAGAATAACCTGTTTTTGATCTTCTATGAATCTTAATCCGCCAATACCAGACCCGATTATTGCGCCGACTTCGTCCCTGTCACATTTATCCAAATCAAGACCGGAGTCCGCCAGGGCTTCCTGGCTGGCCGTATATGCAAATTGAATAAAACGGTCCATTCGCCGCGCAACCTTTTTATTCATATAATTTATTGGATCATATTCAGTTATCTCTCCGGCAAATCTCACGGCATACTGACTGGTATCAAAAAGGGTAATCGGCCTTACTCCGCTTTTTCCTTTAAGAGCATTTCCCCAAAAATCTGTAAAGTTAAGTCCAATTGGAGTAACCGCACCTATACCTGTAACTACAACTCTGCGTTCATTATTAGTATTCATATTAACTATTATTATAATAAAAATTGATTCAATAAGCTATATTTAAAATAGATTTTAATTATGAGATTTATGCCCCGATTGATTACATCGGGGCATAAATCTCATATAGGTATAACATATTTGTAAGAGTATTGCATAACCTTAGTTTTTTTGAAAATGAAACTCGTATTAAATTTGTTACATTAAGAAAATCTTGTTTGTGATAAAATTTATTTGATAATTGAAAATTTATTTACTCAAACAGTCATTATTCAAAAAAACTAAGGTTATGCAACTTATTGAATTATGATAGCATTAAAACTCATTAGATATGGAGATGGAAATGGGAAATAAAAATTGGGATAATGACTACTATACAAAAAAAGCAAAAGCAGAAAACTATAATGCAAGATCAGTCTACAAACTAATTGAAATAGACAAAAAGTTTTCGCTTTTTAACAAAAAAAATATATATGTACTAGACCTTGGATGCGCACCCGGATCATGGCTCCAATATGCTGTTAAAAAGACAAAACCTTCCGGACATATTACAGGTATTGATTTAACCGCATGCCAGGTAGAAGGAGCTTCAACAATAAAGGGAGATATAAACAACATTGACACCCTGGAACTTAATACCAAATTCGACATTGTTATGAGTGATATGGCGCCGCAAACCTCAGGGCATAAATTTACAGACAGTCAGATGTCACTGGAGCTCGCAAGAACCGCGTGGGAAAAAACAAAAGAAGTTCTTAAAGCAGGTGGTAGTTTTATATGTAAAATTTTTCAGGGGGAAGACAGTAATCTATTATTTAAAGAAATTAAACCTTCTTTTAAACAGCTTTCACGGTTTAAACCCCAAACATCCAGAGACATAAGCAACGAGATATTTTTTATTGGAAAAGATTTTATCAAAACTTAATAAGTCTCATAATAAAGGGTTTTTGCAATATTAAACTTCCTCTGCTCCGGAGCAATTGCCATAGCTTTACGTTTAACATCCCTTCGCAGAATATATTTCAAATTATATTTTGGATACTGAGCCCCCAGCTGACCCACTTTCTCTGACAACTCCCTTGCCTTCCAAAAAGAAAGAAGGGCTTTCTTTTCCCAGTTAATATTTTTTGTTATTTGATATTTACGCTCAAAAGCTATTCCAATGTTATTATAAGCGTATGAAAGATTCCCATAAACATTTTTATGCCGTTTTTTATATGGAACAACTTTATGAATCTTTTTTGTAATTACTTTGTAATATTCTATAACCTTTGAATACTCTGCAATTGCAAGCTCTGTTTTCTTCAAATGAAGATAAGCGTTACCCATAACAAAAGAAGCCACAGGGTGGAACGGATTTTTATCGTATACATTCTTCCACTTAATCAGCGCTGTTTCAACCATTCCCTTTCTGTAATAAAGCCATCCCAAATTATAAAAAAACTTCATATTCGAGAAATCTTTTGGTAAATTTTTCTCAGCCATTTCATAGTTCCAACGAGCCTGATCATAATTACTGTCCTGAAGATTTAAGTCTCCACCTACACCCGGAGCAAGCCGTTCATAGTATATATCTCCACGATTTATGTACGGTTTATAATAACGGGGCTCAATTTCTATCGCCTTTTTAAAGGATTCCATAGCAAGAGCAGTATTAGGCTCAGGAAGCAGCATATATATTTCACCCAGTTCATTATGATAAACAGGATTATTCTTTGAATACTTAATGCTGTAATGAAGGTTTTCAATTGCAGGATTATAATTCTCAATGTGCCTGAAAAATTTAGCCGCGTAAAATCTTGCGGTATCATTTTTTTTATCAGCTGCTATAATCCTTTTTAAGATCCTGCTCGACTTATTCCACATATTTTTTTTCTGATAGTATCCGGCAAGTTCAGTTAAAACTTCTGAATGATAGGCATTCTTCTTAATCGCAAGAATCTGCTTAAACTTTTCTTTAACCAGTTTTAATTCATCCATTCTGATGTGAGATAATAATACCTTGAATTGTCCGTTTAAATTTTCCCATGATCTGTGTATTATTTTATTATATATTCTGTTTGCTTTTTTATAATATACAGACTCTTTCTTTTTATCCCCAAGAAACATATATAAATCACCAAGACTCTCAAACACCTTTATATTACCCGGGTATCTCGACAATAACTGCCTGTAAATATTCTGGGCCTTATCAAATTTTTCGTATTGAGTATATGTTTCTACAAGATTAATTGTTGTATCAAAATCACCCGGCTCCAATTTCAGCCCGTCGTTAAATTTCTTTATAGACCTGTCATACTCCTTCTGCTTCCTGTATTCCAATCCGTATTCGTTATACCATTTCAGTTTTTTACCTATCTTAACCTCACCTTTTCTGAAATTATCCTCAGCTTCCGAATACATTCCGGTATTAATCTTTTTTATACCGCGGACAAAAAAATCTCTTCCTTCAACCTGAGGTTCAATAAAACTCTTGTATATCAAAAAACCTAACAGGCCTACAACAAAAACCAAAACTGCAACCTTTATAAGGGGAAGAAAACTTTCTTTTATATATGAAGGACGTTTACGCCTTTCAACGCCCTCGATGAATACTTCTTCCTCGACACCAGTCTCTGCTAAATCAATACCAAGGATATTCTCTAAATATGACTGTATCTCATCGGTGCTTTTATTAGCCAGAAGCATTCTTACAAACGTGTTTAACTGGGGTTTTGATATTGTTTCATCAATAATTGTACGTCTTGCTACATCCTGCAGTTTCGGAGTCAGTGTAAGTATCTTGTTTTGTATCTTGATTAAATCATTATCTGAAAGTTCAAGTTCAGCTTCATCAGAAGCCGTTTCAACGGACCCTATATCCTGCATCGGCTGTGACGCATCATCTAAAACAGCTGCGGGAAGAGATTCACCGGCAAGTTGTGAATCAAAATCTTCATCCCCGGAAAATAATGCATCACCATTGTCCGGTGAAGCAGTCTCAGTTACGGCAGTCTCCTCGCCTACGCCTGCCCCTAATATTGAGTCAAGATCCATACCTTGATCAGGAACTGCAGAGGATGTTTCATCCTGATGAACAAATTCTTTTTGTGTTTCAGAAGGCTCATCAGGTAAACCAAGAAGCGCGTCCAGATCTGTATCAGTTTGAGGCGGCACCGATAGTTCAGGAACAGTCTCTTCGGATGTCAGGGTATCACTCTGCGATGGAACCGGCTCTTCAGGAGGAGCAGAAAGTATAGAATCCAAATCAAGATCTGCTGCTTCAGAAGACGGCATTGTTCCGCCGGTATCTGACACAACATCATCTCCGGCGCTATCTTCTGTTGGAGATTTTAGTAACTCATCAAGATCCAGATCTCCTGCCTCTAAATCAGCAGAAGGTTCAGGAGTTAACTCCTGTGTTTCAGCGGTAAGAACTTCCTGAGGCAAAGCTTCTTCCCGGGGTTCATCTACATTGGTTTCAAGTTCCTTGAGGAAATCAGACATATCTTCTGATGCTTCGGGTGCCGGCTGATCAACTACCTCTTCAGAAATCTCTGTTTGCTGTTGAGGTTCTTCATCGGGGGTATATCCAAGATCCAGAGATTCCGATTCAAGACCACCCGTCGCCCCCATAGGTTCACTGTCAAGTTCCTTGAGCATATCGTCAATATTAAAATCATCAGGACTAGCTGACTTGGGTTTAGAGATATTTTCTTCAGGATCTATTTCGGGTAACACATCTGAAGCGTCCTCTTCAAACACAGGCATATCTCCCATAGGAGGCACAGACCCAAGTTCATATCCAAGGCCGGCAAATATCTCATCATATCTTTTAAAATCACCACTGCCGAATTTAGGCACAAAAATCCCCATAAATTTTATCTATTCCTATAAATTAACGGAAAAAAAAGCTTTATTCATTATATATATTTAGATGATTTTGTGCTTGCAGCACAAAATCATCTATTTGTAAAAATAGCTTTATAGACCGGATATTTTTAATAAAAACTATCTTGCGGGGGTGTTGCACAACCTAATTTTTTAAAAACACGAACTCGCATTGAATTAATAAGCAAAAGATGCGGTTATGCAGATGTAAATTTGTTCAAAAATCAGTGTTTTTTTGCTCAAACAGCGTATTTTTTAAAAAATCAGGTTGTGCAACAAATACTATTCCATGTAAAACTTTGTTTGTTCGGTTGTACAATCTTCATAGTATAGCCCTAAAGGAATTTAAGTTTCTGACCGTTACTTAGAAAAATGAATCTGTTTATTAAAACTTTATTGAAGGCAGAATGTGATTAAAAAACTTTATCTGGTTGTGCTATTTTTAACTCTTTCATGGGGAAACTATGCCGGAATTGAAAAACTCAGTAAAGGCCCTATTGTTGTAGATGGAGGAGTAATTTTTCGGCACTTTTCTCCAAATGCTTCTTCAGTTTATATAGCAGGAGATTTTAACAACTGGACTCCAAATATAAAACTTAACAAAATATCCGCTGAAGGCGGTTTCCAGGTTTTTGTTCCGCTGCTGCTGAAAGAAAAAAAATACCGCTATAAATTAATTGTCGATGGCATCTGGCAGAAGGATCCCGCTAATTCATTATCAGAATATGATCTTTCCGGAGATGATGTATCATACTTTATTGTCCCAAAGCTGATGATACATTATGGAATTAATCCAATGAAAGTCGGGAAAAATTTATTCCGGTTTAATTATAAAAACAGCCATGCGGCAACAGTATACCTTGTCGGATCATTTAACAATTTTAACCCATATGATATACAAATGAAAAAAGACATAAACGGGATATGGTCATGTCAGGTTCAGGTTTTTCCCGGAAAACAGTATTACAATTTCATCGTTGACGGAAACTGGGTAATCGATCCTTCCAGGATAAAAAATGTCCATAACCGTTTTGGACGGAAATTTTCAATATTTACAGCAGAATAATGAATGTGCCGCTGCACTCCTGCTATTGAATGTTTTTCTCATTACATAAAAAATAATTTGACCTAAAGGGATTTGCGCGTACATCGCAAATCCCTTTATTTCTCAAGAGCCTTTATCTTCTGTTTTGAGATATTCCTATATTGTCTAAAGATCCCTTTTTCCCTAGGTTTTATGGTATCTTCATCTATATCATCAATTGACTTATAGATTACCAGCGCCTTTTTAACATAACCCTTTTGCTCATATAATCCTGCCAGACGGAACATTGCGTGGTAGAACTTTGGAAACATTGAAAGAAGCCTTTCATACATCTCAATTGCCTTATCTGCCTTCCCTCTCATCTGCCAACTGGTAGCGTAGTAAAATATCAGGGTTTTCCTGTTCCATTTTTCATTTGGAGCTTCCACAAATGCCTTAACAACACCTTCATGATCAATACGCCTGAAAAGCATGTTTATATATCTTTCATGTTTAACAATATTCTTTCTGTCAAGGTCCAACTGCTTTTTAACGCGTATTACCTGATCAATACCGTATTTGAGTCTGGCATTAATTAATGTCCTTTCAAGACGGCTGAATCTTCGGTATGTCGAAGTTCTTTCATACCCTCCACGGGGAGCATTTTTTGACATCCTGATTTTTCTATAAACAGCACGGCACATTTTTTTTGCTTTTCGAAGAGCGGGTTCTTCCTTTTCAGGATTTTTAAAATCTATTGCCAGTTTAAGAGACATAAGGATATAAGAATAAATAGTAGAGTATGAATAGCTGTCTGATTTCACACCCTTTTTAAAGGACTCAAGAGCCTTTTTGTAATCTTTTCTCTGTGAATAAATAACGCCCAGATTATGGTGAATCGCAGTCATATCTTCACCGTACTTCTCAGCACGTTTATAACACTGATCAATCCTTTTACGGTAATCATTAACCTTAAGGTTTAACTTATGAATGACAGCCTCTATTTCTTTTTTTCTTTTTCCGTATAACTGCTTTACCTTGCCTCTATAGTAGGTGAGTTGTTTCAAAAAGCGTCTTATTTCTTCGCGGAAAAAAGACGCAAAGTAGAAATTGTAATTGGTTATTATTTCTCTTGTAAGATAGTCCCACTTGTGAGAATTCTTTGCCTTAGCATAGTCAAATTGATACTTCTTCCAATAGGTTACATTAAGCGGTTTTGGCAGATCCTTTACAAAGAGAACCTTATTCCCCCTGAGTTTTATATAACCCTCTTTTTGAAGTCCGGCCAGAAGTTTTCCGGTAAAGTTTATGTTTACCTTTCTCGTTAAGGCATTGTTAATGAATTTATAATAGGGTTTCAGACTGCTATGAAGTCTCTTGATTTCAGACTTGTCAATAAAGAGGAATTTTTTATTGTAATTTTTATACTGTACATACTTATTTTTGAAAACTTTCGCGAAATACTCAAGCTCCTTTTTATTTTTCCTGTGCTGAGCCATTATTGATTTTGACTGATAATATGATTTTATAAGTTTATGTACATCACCAAGATTCATCTCGATCCTGGCATCCAGCTCAAGAAGAATCTTGTATTTAAGAGGCATCACCTTGTAAAGAATCCCGTACCTTCTTAAAAACAAGTCTCCGCAAACACTAATATCAGGTCTGCGCCTCCATGTAAGATATACAGGTCTTCCCCTTCTGAATATCTCAAAATCAACGAGGTTCCGTTTGATGTTAACCTCTCTGCCTGACAGGTATCTAAAATCACCGTAAATCCTGTAGAAGACATTCCCCTTCTGGTCGTATATAGTAACATCCGGTCTTTTAAACTCGGCCATCTGGTTATAAGCTGATGTAAAAACCTGATTATCCCCGCCTTCAGTCATGAATATTGAATTGGGTTCAAGAGTTGTAAGAAGGTTTTTACCATAATTAAAATTTGTCCTGTTCAGATGATTATCATTGTAAGCCCAATGAGTCATCAAGGGTAACAGGAAAAGAGGTATTAATACAAAGGACAGAACCTTTTCAATTTGTTTTCTATTCATTTACTTCCCCCCGGCTGTCTGAAACCTTAACAGATTCTTCCATTTGTTTATCCGGCTCAACGCCTTTTTCATCTTTTCCTATCAATCGTGACAGTTTTTCAACACAAAACTGCATCCCGAACGCCACCCATGTAATCAGGATTATATAAGACGGTATAAAAAATACTTCATTAAAAAACAGATCCCTGGGATTTACCTTAAAAGATAAAAAGTAAAGCAGAAGCACGTTGAATATTATAAAAATTGATGAAGTTAAGTACGCCCATAATTTATTCCTTCTGAATATTGAAAAAAGCCCAAAAGGTACAAAGGCAATTATTAATGGCGTAAATTGAGTAAAATGCCATTTCCCCCAGGCAATTGTTATTTCAAAGATCCTCGGAAAAAATTTCAAACTCGCCTTCGGATATTGCTTTCTAAGAAAATGATTAATAACCTTTGAAAGATATGTCGTTTCTCCCCATGATAGAGGCCTTAAATGTTCAGGAATACCCGCTATGGCATTAGCCCTGATAATCATTGTAAGGTATAAAAACATTGGTATTAAAAAGAACAGATAAGCCTTGAATGAGATACTCATTCCTTCGGAAAAATAATCACCTTCGATTCTCTGCTTTCTCAAGCGCATATATGCAAACAAAATTATCATAAGCACTGTGATAAAAAACATTGTAAAAACTATTTCATCGAAGGACCTGATTGACATAAATTTCAGGCTGTCTTTTAATGAATCATTAGACATCAAGAATACAAAAAACAATGTAAGCAAAGCTGTAACCACCCCAAAAACCTTATTCAATCCGGAGATTCTTGCCTTACTCTTGATATCAGGAGTTGAAAAAAGAAGAATTACTGATATGACACCAAAAATAATTATGGGAAGAAGGATTCCGGCAAGAGTGAAGACAGCGGCTTCATCGTGAAGCAGACGAGGCGACCAGGAGTATTTATAAATAAGATATCCGGAAACAGCAACCCCGAAAATAACACTGACAATACCCCACATTTTTGTCTGACCGGTATTAGAAGTACGTTTCGCGTATTCACGTATTATTAAAAAAATTGCCAAAAAGAATATCATAAAAGGAATGATATAACCAAGAAGCAGAAGGTGATTTGTAAATGACATTCCCAGCAAAAGAGCAAATAGAAGAAGATATCTCTCAGCATAACATATTATATTCTTTTTGAGTTGTAGAAAAACCCTCTCCTGCCACACAAGAACAACCAACAATAATAGAGGAGCAAAAATAATGTTAAGAGTATAGACCTCCGCAATTACAGCCTGTGACCAATGAGTTTGTGAAAACGCAAAAATGAGTGAAGAAACACCAGCTATGATATAATCCTTCAGGTTAAACTCAGAACCACGATTGGTCTTTATTATTTTTATAAGGAATAAAAATAAAAATGTTACTGTAAACGCTCCAAAAAACGCGGACAGCAGATTTACCCTGTACGCAATATCATTTAAAGGAACATAAGTAAAAATCTTGCCAAGTATCGTATATAGAGGGTATCCGGGAGGGTGAGCCGCCCCAAGGTTATAAATAGCGGTCGTTAACTCCCCGCTGTCCCCCGCGCAGATTGAAGGAGTAAGTGTCAAAAGGTATACAATAAAAGAAACAAAAAAAAGACCTGCAGAAATCAGAAAATCTCTCTTTTGTAAAAAATAAGGTCTAAAAGCTGAATCATAAAATTCATCAATATTCGAAATTGCATTGTTAGTCATAAGAGATCCTTAATTGAGGAAAAATTGGACATTAAATTGAGATAAAACATACATTAAAGGAAAATAATTGTCAAGTAAGCTTTTTGCGCTGTAAGCATAAAAAGCTTAGAAATTAAAATTGCGGCTAAAGGAATGTTGCACAACCTAATTTTTTGAAAAACACAAACTCGCATTAAATTAATAACCAAAAGATGCGGTTT
>JAGLSM010000250.1 GCA_023135745.1 Spirochaetota bacterium
CAGCTTTAACATTTAATAGAATAGCACTTAAAACTGAAAAAGCAAATAACCAGAAGAAAACACCTACTGAAGGACCAAATTTGAAAAGTATAGACACACCTACAAAATAAATCACAAATATGATACTTATAGTTTTTGTTTTAAACGATAATTTCTTATCAAAAAAAAGAAAACATATCCAGATATGAAAAAGCAGAAAAATAATTATAAAAATATATCCATCTACCCCAAGGAATACCGGGATAACATATAGCAGGACAAAAAACCCAACTAGAACAAAAATTAATAGAATAAACCTTACAATCCTGTTTTTTAGATACTGTATATCTATAGTACCGGAATTAATATCCTGCTTAATATCTTTATTACTATTGAATAATTTTTTTAAGGATTTTATGATTCTCACAAAACAGATCCTTTTTGCTAATACACTTCATAAAAAATGTATTGATTGATTAAATCATATAGTATTCTACAATAAATACAATGAATTTTATCCTGGAATCCATAGTCTGAATCGGGATTTGCAAAGGATAGAACACAGATCTAACGGATGCAGGCTGTCCCTTAACTCATCGGATACTTCAGAACTACTTATTTCAGGTGGAATTGCAGGTTTTTTCCAGTATTTTGATTATAAATATGCTGAAATTAGCTTAATTTTCTCAAATTATTGAGATTATGTGGTGTCTTCACAGTTAAGGGACAGCCTGGATGCAGCGGATCTTCACGGATTTTGTTTTATTGTATAAACTCCCTGCAGCATTGCCAATTCCTTTTATTTTTTTAGAAGATAACTACCTTGACATATAGGGATATCTATATTGTAAAGTTTTTTTTGACATGGATCGAGAATTCAGATTTATTGTAAATTTCCTGACGCAGTTTACGGTTTATTATTGTAAATACTTTTTTGGATTTAAAAAGATTTACACTGATTTTATTTCTATACTTAAATTATAAAATCGGTACATCTTCATATTAATTCTGGATCATTCTTCCGATATCTAATATAGAATCAAAATAATCGTATTTTAAATCTGTGTAAATCCTGTCTAAATTTAAAAAAGATGGCCCTTTTTTCATCTTCACTCGTTGTATATTGTAGAGAGTAAATAAATTAACTGAAATTTTATTATAATGCTTTATACTTCAAAGTAGAAATGTACGGCACTTTTATAAATCCGTCCTTCTATTGACAAAATAAAAAAAATTAAGTATAATGTTTATAAGAGAAGTAAAAGTAAATTAATGCACGGCTAATTTATTTACTATCCAATAAAATTAAATCGGAGTTAAAATATGAAAAACAAAAGGGTCTTATTAACAGCTTTATTTCTTACCTTACTGCTTGTATTTATTCCTGCATGTGAAGATGAAATCATTGTACCAAATGACAACTCATCAAGCAGTTCATCATCAGACACGGCATCAAGTTCCAGTACTGCCGTAAGTTCAAGTAGTTCTGTAGCGGCAAGTTCAAGCAGCGAGGCTGCTTCAAGCAGTTCTGTAGCGGCAAGTTCAAGCAGCGAGGCTGCTTCAAGCAGTTCAGAAGCGGCAAGTTCAAGCAGCGAGGCTGCTTCAAGCAGTTCAGAAGCGGCAAGTTCGAGTACAGGTGCTTCCAGCAGCACTGCGACACCCGAAATTCTAAAAATGTATACTGAAACCACATATCCAAACAGCAGTGATTTTGCGGCACTTATAGGTTGGCCTGTTTGGTCGGAAGGTGGTACTTTCAGCATCTTGGCAAACACTACGTATTTTGCAGAAGGAAGTGAAAGTATGGCTTGTAATCTTGTAACAACCAGTGGCGACTACTGGGGTATGGGTATTCAATCCAGCGAGGCAATCTTGTATGAGGATTTATCAAGATTTGCTGGTGCATCTTTAAAATGTCAAATGATGGCACCTGTCGGATTTTCTCAAAATGTTACTGTAGGTATTCAAACCGGAACAGCATACCCAAATACACATGATTACATGGTTAATCCTTTTGATTATGGATTAGCAGATGATGGAAACTGGCATGATGTTGTAATTCCATTTACTGCTCTTGGAATTCCTGCTGCGGGTACACAATCTTTAGAAACTGTACATTTAGCATGGACTGTAGGTTACGCTGGTACTCCTACCGCAAATGCTACTATTTATTTTGATGATGTAAGATGGGAAGCAGCCCCATAAAAATTAAATTACGATTAGAAAACCCGGGGATATTCTCCGGGTTTTTTTGTGATATGACAAGAATCCGCTGTCTGAACCGGGATTAGCAGGATTTAGCCTGATTATGAATTAAAAGAAACAAATAATGGGATAAAAAGAATGATAAATGGATTTTTATAAAATAAAACAAAAACTTAGTGCCCTTGGTGGTTACAAAAAACCTGAGAGTGAAAAAGTTAACCACCAAGGCACTAAGATCACGAAGAAGGGATTTTATAAAGTTTGTAATATTGATTGATAAAATTTATGTGCAATTTTTTATCGATTTATTTTTAAACAATAAACTTTGCGAGCTTTGCGTCTTTCCGGTTCAAGTTCTTTTTCCTGCTTAAGTTTTTTTGAACCGCTAAGTCGGTAAGTACGCAAAGAAGGGATTAAAAAGAAAAATTTCACAGACTTTTTTAAGAAAGATAGAACCTTCTCATAATTCTTTAGAAAATTTGTCAGCTTTACTTGCCAATTCTTCAATATCCAAATCTTCAAACAGATTTTTTCTCCATTTTGTATAATTAAAATTCTCGCGATTTATTAATACAATAAATCGTTCCATTTCTACTATTCCTAATTTTTCTTTTAGTATTTCAAAACCTTTTTGTTTAATAATTGTATCAGATGTCATTATTATTTTCCTCCAAATAATTAATAAATTCTATTGGACTACACACAACAGTATTATCAATCAAGCCTCTTTTGCCTAATACCCCTTTATCTACTGTAATGAAATAATTTGCTTTCCCTTCAATAGCTGATGCAATATGTAACGCGTCTTTTTTACCAAATCCCAAATTTGTAATTTTTTTTGCCATATTAAGAATATTATCATTTTTAGTAATTATAAAAACCGTGTTTTTTCTCCATAGAGATATTTCGTTTTTTATTATTTTATCAGGATTTGCGTCATTTTCGAAATCAAGAATAAAAGACCACATAAGTAATATATTTTTATCTTTTACTAATTCCTGAATTGCTAACTTTGCTTGTGTTTCCAGATGTATTGATAAATGATTTTGGTCATCATAAGGGCGATTGAAACAACAATTATCAAGATAAACGGTTATTATTTTCCTCAAATTATACCTTCTTGTTAAATCGAATTTAATAATATGGGAATAACATTATTATGTAAAGTACTATCTGCTTTTGAAATTCATAAAACAATAAACTTTGCGAGCTTGCGTCTTTCCGGTTTAAGTTCTTTTTCCTGCCCTTATTTAAATCCTGATACATTAAAAATGTGAATGAAAACTTTGCGTACTTCTTTCCACCCAAAGAATAAATCCATTTTCTCTCTGCGAATTCGGCGTTCTCTGCGGTTTAATAAAAAAACATCAAGAAATTTTCTAACCGCTGAGAACTCAGAGAGCGCGGAGTAAAAAAAGCTAACCGCGAAGATATCATCGTCTGAACACGGGACTTTACCTAACCTCTTTCCTTTGCAAGCTTTGCGTCTTTCCAGTTCAAGCTCTTTTTCTTGCTGAGTTTTTTTTTGAACCGCCAAGACGGTAGAGTAGAGAGGGACACCAC
>JAGLSM010000251.1 GCA_023135745.1 Spirochaetota bacterium
AAAAATTACCTGAGTAGTAACGTTTAAGAAACGAATTATTGACAGCAAAACCTAAAGAGAGTAGGCTGTTTTGGAATAGTTATTGGAGGGAATTATGTCTTCTATCATAACAAATCCGGAATTGTCAAATTGCCGGACACTTATAGATATTTTTAAATTTTCTGTTTCAGCCTTTTCAGGAAATAATCTTTTCTCAATGAAAAAAAATGAAAAATACGAAGAGATGAAATACAGTGAATTCGGTGAAATGGCTGAATCATTGGCAAAAGCATTAATGTCAATAGGGATTAAAAAGGGTAAAAAAGTAGGAATACTTTCAGAAAACCGGCCAATGTGGGGGCTTGCATATTTTTCCATAATACTTACAGGATCGGTAGTTGTACCAATAGATGTGCAGGGGTCTGAAAATGAACTGGAACATATTATAAATGATTCAGGAATTGAGGTTATATTCTGTTCGGCTAATGTAGTTGATAGATTACAGGAAATACATTCTCTATTAAAGAAATTAAAAACAATAGTTCTTTTTGACCGTAAAAAAATTAAAAATAAAGTTTTTATCAATGATCTGATAAAAAAGGGCCGGAGTATAAAAAAGGAAAAAAAAATAAAAACTGCACCTGATGATATGGCTGTTTTGATTTATACATCCGGTACTACAGGAGTCAGTAAGGCTGTTATGCTTTCTCATTGGAACATTACATCGAATGTAATTGGGGTCGGAGGTATGATCCCGATATTCGAGGATGACAGATTTCTGTCAGTTTTACCGCTTAACCACGCATTCGAATGTACAATCGGGTTGATACTTCCGGTGTCGAAAGGCTCGGGTATCACATATGCAGAGAGTCTGGCTTCCAAACAAATCATTGCCGATATAAGGGATAGGCGGATAACAGTGATGATTGGGGTGCCGCTCTTGTTCGAAAAAATGCTGACTGGACTTAATAGAGGTATATCACAAAAATCACTTCCTGTGAGAACTCTATTTCATACTCTAATGTGGACTGTAAAAGGGATTAATAAAACAACCGGCAAAGAAATAGGGAAAAAGATCTTTAAATCACTCAGAGACAAGGCAGGTCTTGGAAGCTTGAGGCTGTTTGTTTGCGGTGGGGCTCCTCTTTCCAGATGGATTGCAGACGCTTTTAATCATTTGGGAATAAAATTCCTCCAGGGGTATGGCCTGACCGAAACTTCACCTGTGCTTACTGTCAATATCGAAAATGATTTTGACAATTCAACAGTTGGTTATCCGTTTCCTAATATTGAACTGGCTCTTGAGAGTCCCGATAAAGAAGGGATAGGCGAGCTAAAGGCAAGAGGTGATTACGTAATGCTTGGTTATTATAAAAACAGGAAAGCAACAGATGCAGTTCTTCGGAACGGCTGGTTTTATACAGGGGATCTTGCCAGGTTTGACAACAAGGGCAGGATTATACTGGAAGGAAGGTGTAAGAATCTGATAGTAACTCCGGGTGGTAAAAACATTTTTCCCGAGGAGATCGAGGACAAACTTAACCGCAGTCCTTTTATTAAGGAGAGTCTTGTAATTGGAAGAAAAATATCCATAGTTAATGAAGGAGAAGAAACAGTAGCTCATATTTATCCGGATTACGAGTATATAGACGAGATCTTTGGAACATCACAACAGGTAACCACACAGAAAATAGAAGAAACAATAAAAAAAGAAATAAGGAAATATAATTCACAAACAGTTCAATACAAAATGATAAAGGATTTTATCCTGAGGCAGGAGGAATTTCCAAAAACATCAACAAAAAAAATCAAGAGGTTTCTTTTCAAAACAAAAGACGTACATGTGTAGATAATTAGGAATTTATTTTCTTTTTTGTATAAAAAACAACCGCAATATAATAAATATTCATTGGAATGATTACAAACCAGGCAAAAAGCAGCATGTTACCAAACAGACCGGCTAGCGTTAAAATAATAAAATGACTATTAGGCCCGATCCAGGACCAAAGACGGAAAATATGTTTATTATCCTCGAATATTTTTTTTCTTTCAGCCAATGTATACTTTGTGGCTTTATTATAATTGCCTGCCGGATTTGTAACCAGCTGATAATTTGTGTACAGAAGGTATATTTTTGTCAGGAAAATTTTGAATACCGATTGGTTCTTTTTATCCTTTTCATATTTCTTGCGTTGTTCTATCATGTTATTTATTGTTGCGTCAAAGCCTGTTTTTGCTATAGAGTGGAATTTCGTTTTAATAAAATCATATGATATAGCATGTATAGTAACAGAAATACACAGCAGTATAAGAATAACAAGCGCGGAAGATTTGTACGATTCCAATTCGTGATTATTCATTATTCCAAGGTAAATTCCACCAAAAACGGCAATTCCTACCACATAATCGCTGGCACCGTCCAGGATTCTTCCGAAATCAGAGGTCATTTTTTTCAGCCTTGCGAGCTGTCCGTCAACGCAGTCCAGTACAATTGAGAGCTGGTAAATAACTGCTCCAACAAAAAGTGATCCGGCAAAGCCTTCTTTAAAAAAGAATCCTGAAATTACTCCGATAATCATCGCGAGAAAGGTTACCTGATTAGGAGTTACGGGGGTATAGTTATAGAATAACGAGACAAAAAAATCAGCAAGAGGTCTGTTTATATATATGTTAACAGGTTCCTCAATATAGTGATTGGCTTTTGTTATAAATTCCTGTTCAGTCATGCCGGTTTTAACAGTCCCTTGATTTAAAACTTTGGAATCTTTTTGTTGTCCCAGATAAAAATACCCTGTATAACTGTGGTTGTCAAAGGAAAATCTATTTTTAAAAAATAGAAATCTATTGACAGTTATCTTATTAATTCCTATGTTTTTTATTAATCTCAACTACAATTAATGAATTCCATTGCAGATTTGTCCTGCCGGGAACATTATTTTATTGGATGTAAAAGTATGGCGAAAAAAAAAGGGTACAAACGTGGAATTGCTGTTTTTTTTCTGATTTCAATAGGCACTTTTGCTTTGATGTTCATTTTTGGAGAAAAAAACAAAAAAACTATAGTAAAAAAAAGAATTGCCTATATTTCTACCGCTAAAACACTTCCCGGAGATCTTTATTCAGGGACAATTGATAAATCTTTTAGAAAATATCTCCTTAATAAAAAAGATTTTATTTTTCCGAAAGAATCAAAGATTAAAAATGTGCTAAAATCCGTTCCTCCGGAATATAACGGTTTATATTCTGTTGAAAAAGCTCAAGAAATCGCGCAAAGACTGAATGTACATGGGGTGGTTTTTATCACCTATCTCAGACAATCCGTAGAACTTGTATTTATCTCAAACAAATTTGAAAAAGAACAAAAGATAGTTCATAGAATATACAGACCTCTTGATAGTGGTTCAAAAAAAGTTGACATAGCTGTCGCAAAATTTGTCAATATTCTCAAGCAGAAGTTTCCATCTGAAGAGTATAGTATAAATATCCTTAAAAGTCTGGATAGTATAAATCCATGGTTTCTGGGTCTCGCGCTTGTTTTCTGGTTTCTGAATTTATTGGTAGACAGTTATCTTGTCAAGGTATTGGTACGTTCAGTTGAGGAGGATATTCCTCTCAGGCAGGCTTTTTACACGGTACTTGGCAATGAGTTTCTGACTGCTATGACTCCCTTTCAGTCCGGGGGACAGCCTCTCATGATCTATATAATGCATCAGAACAATATTTCTGTGGGAAAAGGGATACTTGTTAC
>JAGLSM010000252.1 GCA_023135745.1 Spirochaetota bacterium
CTCAAGCTGTTCCTTAAATGGAAGAATCTGCATTATTTTGTCTCTGTCAAGATGATCGATGAGTTTCTTTTCGTTAATTGTTTCCATGCCGTTTAATATATAAAACAGATCATTGGGAGTCTGAATACAATCAAGTACTTTGTCCCAACCCATTTTATCCAGGAGTACTCCTTCTTCTTTTGAGTCCAAATACCGCAAAATGATTCCCAGACTTTCTCCATCATGTATGTATTTACTGAGATATTCCCAGCCGATAAGCTCAATAAAAAAAAGATCCATGCTTCCGTGCAGCCACTCCAGACAGTCCGCGATAGTTTCAATACTGCTGATGCAGTTCAGGATACCGTCTCGTCTCATCATTTCCAGGAAAGTTTTTTGATCATCCGCGTTTGCCATCATGGCAAGTGCCGGACCAAGTGTTTTACCCTTTGTTACAACCCGGGGCAGGTTATCTTTAAAGGCAGTCAAAAACGGTTTTTTGCTCTGGCCTTTCATCCCCAATACCTTCTGCAGCAGCATAAGGAATTCTGTATCTGTTTTTATCAGATCTGTAATGCCTGTTCCGACCTGGTTCAGAATATCCATATCAGCTTCGGGAGGAGTCAGATTAAAAGCAATAAACAATTCCTCCGCGTTATCGATTTTAACTGTATCGTCTTCATAAGTTACATTGCATGACATACAATACTCCTATTAACTATGGATTGGTAATAAGCACAGTAATCAGGTAAATAGCAGACTGATTTAAAACCACATGTCAATCATCCTAATGTGTCTTGTATTACGCGTCAAGATGTTATTGAGGGTTTTGTGAACAACACATCTATGCAGAAATACTCTTCTGGATCAAAATTGAAGTAAAAACCATCCTGCGCCACATTTTATGAACAAATCATCCTTTTTTCAGTAATAAAAAAGTAATAAATAAAAAAAAGGATGCTCACATGAAACAGCAAATGAAAAGAGTAATAAAAAAAACACTAATTATAATCTTGGCAATAATAATGACAAGTCAGTCTATTATAATTTTTGGCCGTATCAAGCTTGCTACTTTGCCGGAAAGAAAAAGGGTGGAGATTCAGCTGGATAATGGACGTTACACTCTTGTTGAGGAAGAACGTGTAGTGCCCCTGCTTAAATCATCATCAAGGACAGGTAATAATATGATCGATTTCAGCTGGTCCAATACCTACATTGATAAAAAGTCAATCCAGTTCAGACCGATTGCTATCCGCAGAGGCGGCCGTTTTCGTCCGATAAAAAAGGTTACTTTACCTAACGGCAAAAGAGTGGAGCAGGTTAATGTTATTAACGTCGCCTATCCTCCCGGAGAAAATTCACTTGTTTGGGAAGTTTTTTCGGCACAGCCATGCGCGGTTAAAGTACGTGTCAGCTATTTGATTAGAAACCTTACCCGCAGTTTCAGTTACAGGGCGGTGGCAAATAAAGCAGAAACTTTCCTAACCCTGCGCAATTACATAAAGGTTCGTAATTATTCCGGTGAAGATTTTGGTCTTGCCGGTGTCTGGGCCGGGTTTGGTGAAAAATTCAACAAAATAATCGGTCATCAGGAATCGATAAAGATTCTCCTGCACAAGTTTAACCGGGTACCAATAACGAAAACTTATACCTTCAATTGGTATAGTTACGGCCGTCTTAACGCGGATAAGCCATTAGCTTCAAAGGTCTTGATGCACTATGTTCTGAATAATAATAAGAATGGCGGATTGGGATTGTTTCCGCTTCAGCCGGGTAAAGCGCGCATTTTTATCCTGGACAGCAGAGGCGGCGAGGCATTTCTGGGAGAGGACTGGGCCGGACTGACTCCAATTGATGATAAGATGAAACTCTACCTGGGAGAATCCCGTGATATAATTTGTACACGAAAGATCATTTTAAACAAAAGGTATCACAAGCAGGGCAATCTCTATAACCAGGAAATCATCATCCAGTATGAAATAGAGAACTTCAAAAACAAAGCCTGTAAATTACAGATCGTTGAACAGCTGAATCGGGCAGCACGTCAGTATTTTGGAAGAACCCGTGGGGATGTTGAGTGGCGTATGGGTCGTAAGACTTCCCGTCAGATTAAGTTCAATTACAATTTTGGCGGAAGCAGGCCGGTATTAACGGTAAATCTTTCCGCAAGTTCAAAAAATAAAAAAAGTAAAGTTGTGAAAAAGATTGTTCGTTTTCATTTTACTTTAATAAATCTTTGGTAATAGGAGCTCATCATGAAAAAGACAGGCATTGCTTTAATAATATTTTTAATTTTCCTTACACAAGGAATGGGAAAAAACATAGATCTGGTTACACTTCCGGACAGAGTAGATGTGCAGCTTACAATTTATAATTCAGCAGATATTACCTTGGTTAAAGAATACCGTTACATTACCTTTAAAAAGGGAGTTAACAGATTACAGTTCTCCTGGAGCGGTACTTTGATTGATCCTACCAGTGTGGAGTTCCGCCCTCTGGAAAAAAAGGATAAGGTTGAAGTCGTCCACACAACCTTTCCCGGACAAAAACCAAAACATCTTATCTGGAATATTAATTCCAAATACGAAGGGCAGGTTAAAGTAGAGGTTTCATATTTCACCAGCGGACTCACCTGGAACATGGACTATGTTGCAATTACAGATTCCGGGGAAGAATCGATGAACTTCAAGGGGTTTGTACGTGTGTATAACAAAAGCGGGGAAAATTATGAAAATGCCCAAGTGAGACTGATTGTGGGAAAAATCAATCTGGTTGAAAAAATATCTGACCTGGCCCGGCGAAGCGGATATAATTATAAATCTCTGCCAAAAGCAGGCAAAGCAAGATTTAAACGGCTTGCTTTACGCAGCTCTTTTTCAAGAGCGGAAGACCGCAAGGATTCATCGGTATATAATAAAAAGAGGATTGTCAAAGAAGGATTAAGTGAATATTTCATGTTTAGTATTTCCGGAACTGAGACGATTAAAAACGGCTGGTCAAAAAGAATGCGGGCTGTTAATGCGGAAAATACAAGATTTAAAATTGTTTACCGCCTGCGTACTCATCAATATGGATCTAAGCCTGTACGGTTTTTTATCTGGCAGAATGATGAAAAACATAAACTTGGAGACAGCCCATTGCCGAATGGAAAAATACGTGTTTTTAGAAGAAACCGTAAGGATGGATTGTCATATTTAGGTGAGCAGATGCTTCGTTATGTGCCCATTAAGGGTAAGATTGAAATAAATCTGGGTGTTGATGATCTGGTTGTGTTTTCTTCTGTGAAAAAAAAGAGTAAACGCTACAATTTCAGTTTTTATAAGAAATATGTCCGGGGCTGGAATGAAGAACTGCATTTTGTTGACAGGATACGTAATTACCGCAAAAAGGCTATTGTGTTTGAATTACGGCGTGTCTGGAACGGACATATTGAATATCAGGCTATTCACAAAACAAAGCTTTTTGATTATCGCACGGTTGAAACCACATTCAAAATAAATTCTTTTGGAAAAGTAGATTATCCTTATGAGCTTATTTTTTATCGCGGGTATAATAAAAAACAAAATCGGATTATCCTGATGTAAGAAATAAGGCGGAAGAATTCTAATCTTTTTCAATAAAAAAAGCCCGGCACATTACAAATTGCCGGGCTTTTTAAATTTAACCGGCTTATAAGGAATTCTTCTCAGGGCAATTGCATATGGGCCTAAAATGCCCCCTGGCCCTGGGGTGTAAATT
>JAGLSM010000253.1 GCA_023135745.1 Spirochaetota bacterium
AGTTTCATATTAAACATTCAGGAAAAATGATATAATAGATTTTTATATAGATGGTAAATTATATCAATCCAAAGTTTCTGAAAAAGGAACAGGCTGTTTGACTTTCAAGTATAAACCTTTATTTGAGAGAGAAATAGCCATTGGGGCTGCTTTTCGAAGAAAAGATCTTGATGACTTTACTCTGGATGATAAGATTACAGTTTTAAAAACGGTAAAAAGAGATAAAAAGAAAATAGTACTGGCTTATGGAAATGCAGATCCTGAATTACGTTATTTAAATGATTTTTTAAGAGAATCAAGTAATTATAAAGTAATTTTTAACGGTAGAATTACTGATAAAAGTATAAATAGAAAAATAAAAAAATCTGAATTAATGATATTAATTGCTCCAGGCAAGATCCACGGTCAAGGTCTGTCATCTGCAATTAAAAAAAGAATAAAAGATGGGATGGGTTTTATATATTTAAATGGAGAAGGAAATAATGATATTTATTTTCTAAAAGATATATTACCATTTAAAGCAAACAGAATAATAAAGGTAAAAAAAACTGATAAAAAAATGCTTTTAACCGGAATAGGTGAGAAACAGGGTTTGATGATGTTTATATCCGGCATCAATAATGATCAAAATTCAGGAGTTATTGAATATTTTAATTCAGGATTAATTCCTAAGGGTGATGCTGTCGTTCTTGCTAAAGTCGGTTCTGAGCCCGTGCTGATGCGTTTAAAAAAAGGCAGCGGAAATATTATTTCATTAAATGCGGGACCTACATGGAAATGGGATTTTGTTAATCTTGCTTTTGGATTGAAAACCAGATTCTATCAGAATTTTTGGAGTTATTTGATTGAAGAATCTGTGAAATTTGGATCCTATAAATATATATTAAGGTTGTATGAAAATAACCTCTTACCAGAGGAGTCTTTTAAGTTCACAATAATTACAAGAGGTCAAAAAAATAAAAACAATCTGAATATTCAAATACGTGATATTTACACTAAAAAGGTTATACAGACCATAATGGTAGAAAAAAAATTACCAAATATTTATAAAGGAATGGCCGTTATAAAAAAGTTTGGATGTTACGATTTTGTTATAAGAGAAAACAGGAGAATCATAAAATTGGGAAAGAAAATCATAGTTTCTCCAAGAAAATACGAGTATAAAAATCCTTTTATAAATCTAAAGAGTCTAAAAAGACTGGCTAATAAGACAGGCGGGCGGATAATAAAAAAAGTAAATTTAAAAGATTTGAAACTTAATAATCAAAAGGTTAAGAGTTTTAAAGAAGATAGTTTTTACTTTTTAAATAATTGGATTGCTTTGATTTTAATAAATTTATGTTTTATATATACAATTTACATGAGATGGGATAGACTGGAATGAAAAGATTATTTATTATATTTTTTATAATTGCTAAAGTATATATATTGAGCGGGTTTGAAGTTGGCGTATTAAAATACGGGGGAGGGGACTGGTATTCATGTCTAGGCAGCGTGAAGAACTTTATAATAAATATTAAAAAAAATAATCCACATTTGAATATTACTATTTCAAAGAAGAATTATTCACCGGATGACCGTAATTTTTTTCATGTTCCATTTTATATTATGAATGGTCATGGAAAAATTCTATTTACAGAAGAACAATTGAAATTCTTGAGAACGTATTTAAACAATGGCGGATTTTTATTTGCGAATGATGACTATGGAATGGATAAGTATTTCAGGGTTTTTGTAAAGAAATTGTTCCCGAAGGAAAAACTCCGTGAGATTTATCCGGGGCACAAAATTTATAAATCATATTATTTATTTAATAAGGGCCTTCCAAAAATACATAAACATAATGGCGGTAACCCAAGAGGATATGCTATATTTAAAAAAGGACGTATGGTTTTATTTTATACATATAATACTGATATTATAGATGGATGGGATTCAGCTGCTAAACACGGCGATTCAGAAAAAAAAAGACGTTTGGCATATCGTATGGGTTTTAACATAATATATTATTCAATGACAAGGTAAAAAAATGGTAATCGATATTATTAGAGAATGGGATGAAGATAAACTAAGAAGATGTCTTTCTTTCTGGTTAAATAAAAATGAAATAACAAAGACAACTCATAGTTTGGAAAAAATATTCAGCAGTGAAAAAAGAATAAAAAATATATTATTGGGGTTGGACCGCAATGAAAGCCGAATCTTAAAATTTCTTATAGATACAGATGACGAGAAATCAAAAAATGTACTGCAGGAGTGTTTTAAAAACAAAATTGATGACATTGATAATGCTCTTTCGACACTTGTTTCAAAAGGATTAATAACAATAATGAAGAATCGGGCTAAACTAACTGATGGTTTGGATAAGATATATATAAATGAAATAGTTGAAAAAACAATTAAATTTAAAAAAATAATATTCAGGAATTCAAAAAATAAACATGATTTGGAAATTAAAAGAAATTTGAAATTGAACAGTGAATCGTATTATAAATTATGCGGCGATATAATGCCCGAATCTATTGCACTAAAATATACGGATAAGCAATCTCAAAATATAAGTGACGGTCTAATTTTTATTGATGATGTTTTTAAAAAAGCATGTCTCTTCAGAGCTGCAGATAAAAAAACGGGAGTCAGAGATAGAGATTATGAAAATAATTCATTATCGGATTACACATATATTTATATAATTTCTGTTCTAATCATTTATTTCCGCACAAAACGGATTACAATTACAAAGACAGGAAATCTTCACAATAAAGATGAATTAAAGTTAACCAATAACTATAAAATAACTAAAAAGGATATGTTGTTTATTCTGGATTGGCTTATAAATAATCAGTGGCTATTGATTAGTGAAGGAATTATTGAGCTTTCTGACAATGCTAAAAAATGGATTTCAATGGATCTTGATGAAAAGGTAAATAAAATAAAAAGTGAATTTAAAAGTGAAATAGAGGATTCTTTTAAAAGCAGAAGTAGTATTAAAGTATTAAAGGTTTTAAACAATCTAAGATCAAAATATGATATGGATACCACAAATGATTATGATGAGTTATGCAGGTTATTTAGAAATTGGCTGAAAAATATAAAGATATTATGGAAATTTGGTTGTATTGAAATTTTTCTTAAAAATGGCAGTATTGAAAATATTGCTATTAATAATTCATGTGTAAATAAAGATATACAGAAAGGATCGATAATTATTTCAGGCAATATGGAATTTATTTCATACAATCCTGTTTCGTGGCAGGAAATTTATTTGAATGCCTTTACAAGTATGAATATTGAAAATGACGTATTTATAGGAAAAATTACGCAATCTTCAATAATTAATGGTATAAAAATGGGCTTGTCTGGAGATACATTTTTAACTATGATTAAATCTTCAAGTAAGGATGATGTTCCGCAAAATGTTTTGTTTTCTATTAAGGAATGGATTGCTGATTTTAAAATCTATAAGGTTGACAGAAAGTATATCTTTAAAGGTGATATAGATGTTATAGAAATCCTTCTTATTGATCCTGAGGTAAATGAATTTATAGATGAAAGAATAGCTAAAGATGTTTTGATTTTTAAAACGTATGATGAAAGAAAAATTAATGCAATTCTTGAGAAACATAATATATATTTAGGGTATGAAAAAAATGAAGAAATATAAATCGATCTTAATACTGTTATTAGTACTGATTTTTACATTGTTATC
>JAGLSM010000254.1 GCA_023135745.1 Spirochaetota bacterium
TCAATAAAATTGATCTTTTTTACTAAAGCAGCCTTTTTAAGGTGTAATATCTGTATTTGATTATCAAGCTCTCTTCCTCTAACTTTTTGAAGAAGGTATAAAAAACAAACACCAAAAACTAAAAGTGAAAAAGAAACTACTTTTATAAATTTCCTTATTATAAATTTATTTTCCTTCTCCATTTTCCCAATCCTATTTCAAACGTTCTACAACGCGAAGTTTCGCGCTTCTACTGCTTGGATTCCTTTTTATTTCAGATTCATCTGCTGTAACCGGCTTTTTTGTAATAATTTTTACTTTACCCGGCCTCCCGCATGTACACATCGGCAGCTGAGGAGGGCATATACATTGAGGAACCTCTGTCTTAAAATAATCTTTTACAATCCTGTCCTCAATAGAATGGAATGTAATAACACAGAGCCTTCCTCCTGGTTTTAACAGCGAAACTGCCTGAGGCAGGGCTGATTCTAAAACTTCCAGCTCCTTATTAACTTCTATCCTGATCGCCTGAAAGGTTCTTGTTGCCGGATGTGTATTAGGCGGCCAGAATTTCCTTGGAATCGCGGAAGCAACTATTCGTGAAAGCTCTTTGGTTGAATGTATCCCCTGTTCCTTCCGCGCCCTTACTATACTTCCCGCTATTCTCCGCGCAAATTTCTCTTCACTGTAGTTTTTAAAAATCTCCACAAGTCTGCTTTCCGAATAATGATTTACAATTTCCGCGGCATCAGTATCAAATTCATTACTCAGGCGCATATCCAGACTTTCATCTTTTGAAAACGAAAACCCTTTACCGCTATTCATATAATGATACATTGAAATCCCAAGATCCATTAGTATTCCTGAAACCTCTTTGATACCATACCGCGCGGCAATACTCTTGAGGTGAAGGAAATTAGCGCTGACGCTTTCAAATCTCCCGTCATATTCAGCAAGCCGTGCCTTTGCTACAGCTTCAATATCCCTGTCCTGCTCAAGGCCCACTACACGGACAGAAGAATTATAGTCAAGAATCGCTTTTGAATGCCCGCCTTCGCCAAGAGTGCAGTCCATATATAAACTATTATCTTTAATATTGAGGTTCTTAAGAACCTCATCAACAAGTACAGGCTTGTGAACAGCGGTCAATTTTTTTACTCCCTCTGTTTTTGTTTTCATAGACCAACTCCTTCAAAATTTGTTTAACACTCAATTTCAATGAAGTTTTATAGCCCCAGCTCAGCCAGCTTGTCTCCTATCATATCTATATTTCCATTCTCTTCCTGTTCAATATCGTAGGATTTCCGGTCCCATATCTCTATATACTTACCTGCTCCCAAAATTGTCGCGTCCTTTGTTATTCCTGAGTATTCACGAAGATGCTGAGGAAGAATAATTCTGCCCTGTTTATCAGCCTGTACCTCAACAGCAGGAGATACAAAATTACGAATGAATATCCTGTGCTCCCTGACACCCATTGAAAGCCCGCTTATTTTATCCTGCATTATTTTATTCCATGCAGCACCTGTAAAAAGCATTAAGCATTTTTCAAAACCACGGGTGAGATACCAAATTTCTCTTCCATCAACAAACGACGCATAGGTGCGGCATTTTGAAGGAATTGCAATCCGGCCTTTTTCATCTAAAGAATGAAAGTATTCACCAAAAAACACATCCACTCCTTACTATTATTTATGGGAAAATGCCCCACTTCTCCCCATTTTGTGTAACTTTAACCCCCAGATATGATTTTGTCAAACAATTTTATCATTTTTTTACAAAAAAATTTTAACAATTTATTACTTAACATTTGTTATGCGTTAATAGTGGATTGAGAAATGAGGCTTAAGACCAGAGATTAAAATCGCTGGTTACGAGAAAAACATAGTAACTTAACAGAAAATACGTCCCCTTCTCCTAACCAGAGGTTTTTAACCTCTGGCAGGGAAGATGTGGTCAAGCAATGGTCATGGAAAAGATGGTTAGGTCGAATGCTGTAGCGCAGGCGTCAGCTATTATCCAGATTTATATAGTATTTCATTAGATGTGTAAAATACGAGCAGCCCCGGATTGAATGAGCAATTTTCTTTATAAATTCCGGATTACTTTTATCATGAATAGTCTTAATATTAGTCATTATATCCATAGAATCAGACTTGTATGCATCAATCAATGTTCTGAGCAGACGTTCTATCTCAAGCAGATATTCAATGCCGTTTGTTATAATAATTTTCGCGTTTTTATTTACTCCAATAACAACTTCATCCAGATGCTTTCTTTTGGATTTTTCCTTATCCGTGCTGTGTATATATGTTTTTATAGTATTTCCTGTCTTCTTCTCTTCAGAAAGCTCCGTATCAAAATCAAAGATTGTTTTCTGAATTTTCTCAGCCTTATAATAAACATCTGAAAGTTTACCCTGAAAACTGCTGTCAGCAAAATCACCTTTAATAATCAATTCATTTATCGTATTACTTATATTGGTTTTATACTTTTCAATATAAAAAGTTCTAAGTAGAGCCATAGGCTTACACAGTGAAAATGTAGTGAAATTATTCCTTTTTAATCTTTCACTCATTTCAAGGGTATAGTGATATAATCTCAAAATCTTGGTTTCACCAAAAACATCACTTTGCAGTTTATTAATCTTTGAATTTCTGTTTTGAGTTACAAGAGACGTCCATATGTTTTTACAGTCAAAATAAACAGTATTTCCATAGTTTGAGACAATATCTTTATTGCTGTATTCCATATTCATGGAATAACTAAAATTACCTGAAATAATTTTTATCAGGTTCTGTACAACCTTTGTTTTTTTCAACTTGTTAACCATATTCATCAATTTGCTGAAATTCTTTTTATCAATAATAGGCAGTTCATGAAACTGTTCATAATTTTTGAATACCGCATACAAATTTGAATTAAAAACAACCGAAGTCAATGCCTTGTTTAATTTCATAAGATCTTCAATTAGATACTTGCCGTCCGAGTCTCTGAATCTAATATCGTAGGAAGCACTCTCCCCACTGAAATCATTATCAAATTCTTTAAATAGAATATAAAAATCATATAAAATAAATTTTGAAAATCCCGCTAATCGGTTATATGTATTATTAATCCCGATAATTGTATCTTTATTAAAATAATTCATCATCCTGCTGATTTCATCATTTATAAAATCAAGAGTCTTTTGAGCTCCAATTTGAACTATGTTCCTCCTCATATTCTCTTCATCGATACTTTTAACAATACTCTTCTGCGTATCTGTTAAATTTTGAGTTATTAAATACTGCTGAATTTTAACCCCTTTTTCGTTAATAAAATCTATTTTCATACTATTTATAAGACCGTGAATGAGTTTATAAATCTCATAAATATAGGCACCAAATTCAGAAGATACCTTTTTGGTTTTTATATTATAAGCACCCTTCATGAACTTATTTATCTCTTTTGACAGCTTCTTCATTCTTTTTTTCTTCAATTCTTTCTCAATCGAAGACTTAAAAAGGCTTATCCTTATCCTGTCAAAAAAACCAAGTTCACCCTGGGAAATACCACTGTCCTTATTCATTGATTCCTCTAAATTCAAATTAAACTGTTATGACAAATTTTAATCTATTATCATAGAAACATGAAAGGTATGCAAGAAGTTTTTTAGAAGATTTTGGATAAGCGGGGATTAGAGGGCAAAACTGTTTATTTGATAGAACAGTTGAGTAGACTGAGA
>JAGLSM010000255.1 GCA_023135745.1 Spirochaetota bacterium
AAAATAAAGCTTCCATTCTCTTTAAGCCTGTCTTTAATTTGGGAAATTACTTTTTCTTTATTTTTAATGTGTTCAAGAACGTCAAGGAGGACTACAGCATCAAATTTTTCTTTTATGGTGTTTAACTCATCTTTATTTAGATCTATTTGTATGAATTCCGATTTGCCGTGTTTTTTTGCGTAATCTAAAAATGTTTTTGAATTATCTATTGATAATGTCTTGATTTTATTTTTATTTAAAATTCTTGTAAATGCTCCATCTCCGCATCCGACTTCAAGGGCTTTTTTGGGATTCTTTTTTTTAACAAGGTTTAAGATATCTGTATACCAGGATTCATCTTTGAGGTTAAGTTTCTCCAGATATTCCTTGTTTTCATAGTTATACATGTAGTTCCTTTTTATGCTTGTAAATAATTTTTTCTCAAGATTTCAAAGTGTGTCGTATTTTCTAATGAATTTAGGATTATCAGGCTGAGAAATCAACCTTATAATTTGGGGGATGCCCAAACATAAAGTATCTATGCTCAATAGGTCTTGTTACTTCATATAAAACCAGTATTGGGTTGATTGAGTAACCGGTATTACGGTTAATTTCCAGTGTTTTTTCAGCCTTACTTTTGTCTTTTTCCAGGAAATAGTACTCAAGAATCCGTCTTAAGCTCTCAGCCATGCTGAGATGCATTGTAAATGCAAGTTTTTTTAATACTTCTTTTTGGTCTAGTGATAAAAGTATTTCATATCGTATAAAGTCATTTTTATTTACTCTTGTAAGAAAATTGCTTTTAATTTCTGAGAAAATTTTTCCTCCAGAGTAGGCATTTATTGCTTCAAAAAGTGCATTTTCTATGACAGTATATTTACTGATTTTGAGCTTTTTTGCTTTCCTGGAAAGCAAGGTATAAAGGCTGTTGTTCATTCTAAGTTCGAATCTTTTTATTTTTTTCATAGATACTGGAAACTTGAAAGGAAGAGAAAGTTCCCGGTTTTTATATTTTTTGACTTGAGTTCTAACTGGTATTTCACCAAAAATTTAATTTCATTGAGTAATATCTAAAATAAATTTTTGTATATATATTGAATTAATGTAGATTTAATGTGATGTTTTCTTATATAAAACTAATAAAGAGGTCGATTTTAATATATGGATATTGAATCTTACGGATGGGTTAATAAGAAATCTGATATAGTGTCATGGGAAAATGGTCTTAAATGGATTTCAAAGGCAATTGTTGCTGATAAAAATCCTCAGGATAAACTTGAATTAAAAAGTATTCTTGATGTTCATTTAAATAAAGCTTTTAGTTCAAATCAGACTAGAATAAAAGAAATCGCGGTATTTTTTTGTCTTGCCTGGAGAAAATACAGTTTATTGAATTCTTTTTGGGAAAAAACAAAATTTCAGGTTATGAAAGGGTATCTTACTAATAGTCTTAACAAGATATTTTCTCATCATGATTTTAAATACCTGGATTTTTCAATATTTATAAAAAATGACAAAATGAAAGCTATAGAATCAATTGAATTTATTTTAGACAAGAAAATAATTCATCCGTTTTATAAAGAAGATGTCACAATGGGCTTATTCAGCAAGAAACAAAAGAATGTAATCCATACTTTTAATGTTTTAGCGGAATTATTTCACAAGGTTAATCTTAAGCCGGATTTTTTAAAGGATGACTTGATAGTTTTTCTTAATCAGAGTTTCATGGAATTTGACAGGAATATAGAAAATTCTGAATTCGATAAGTGTATATATTTTCTTGGATTAATTGAACCGCTTCGTGAAGTTATCATATCTTTTAAATATGATTTTTCTATTCACCTCAGAAGGCTTTATTATAAAACAAGTAAAGAATTCCTTAATGAAGTATATATTTATGTTTTTAAGTGGAAGGCAATATATATTGCCAGGAAATTTCTAATACATGCTGAGGGCGGCAGGATTGATCTAATAGTGGCAGAAGCAATTTCAACATATTTTAATAATGCAAATTTCCCTATTAAAACCGCTCATGACATGATTTTATTTATAAAAACTACATCACGTGTTCAGCTGTATGAACTTTTGTGTGACATTAGCGCAGGAGAACTTAATAGTAAAGGTTTAATATCATTTTTTGAAGGTAAACTTAGAAGTGATAATAATGAGGACCAGTTAAATGCGTTGAAATTTATAAATATTCTTCTTAACACGCTGGGGATCAGTTCAAGTAAAATTGAGAAATTGATTTATAATTTTTTTGAGAGCCTTTGGAATAAAACGGTTGCTTTTCATGACCATAAAAAATGGTATAAAGCATTGGAATTTCTCAAAGAAATAGAGGATGAAACTCAACTGCCTTATATAACACAGGAATTTTTGTCCCCATTAATCAGGGAGGCTCTTTTTTCGCATTCTTCTCTAATAATTAAGGATGTTTTAATTTTTTCATCTAAGTATGGCGAAGTAGAAAGAGAGATCAAGCAATGGTTGTCAGAGAGATTCAATCAAAAACTATTATCTGACGATTTATTTTCTAAAGATACCAAAACGCAGATAAATACTCTTAATCGGCTTGTGAGTATTTATTACAGGGTTAGTGTTTCTTCAGAGTATTTGGTAAAAAGGCTTGAAGAATTTAAAACGCTCTATTCTGATTTAAATAAACTATTGCCGGATTTAAAAAATAAAATTGAAAAAGCTGTTAATGGGCTTATGGGAAAATTAAAATGAGTTTTATTGAGAATTCGAAAGGGGTAGGGCTCCAGGAAAGGTTTTCTGATGAAATAACAGAAATGCTCAAGAATTCAGATTTGGATACAAATAGAGTTGTTAGTGCTGATAATGTTTATCAAAAAAAACGTAAAATTAATCGCCCGTATCTTTATAAAATGGTAGAGAGCCTATTGCTTGAAGGCAGCCATATAGAAGGTTTTGAAAATTTAAAATACCTTGCAGATCTTTCAACAAAAGGTAAATCATGTTTGGTCCTTCCCGCTCATTTAAGCAATTTTGATGTTCCGGTTTTCGGAAATTTAATGAAAAAAGTCGGTCCTGAATATGATGATATTTTTGAGAGAATAATTTTTATCGCAGGCAGGAAGCTCAATGAAGAGCATCCGATTATTAAGACGTTTACTGAAATGTTCTCAAGGATTGTTATTTCTCCAAAAACGATGTATGAAAATTTACCGGAAGGTGAAGAAAAAGACAGGATAACTAATGAGTCTAAATTGATTAACCTTGCAGCTCATAGAAAGATAAAAGAATTAAAGTACAAGGGTTCAATGTTTCTAGTATATCCAACAGGGACTAGACTCAGAGCCTGGGATAATGATTCAGGGAGAGGTTTACGGGAAGTTGACAGCTATCTTCGCAGCTTTGATTATTTTATAGTAGGTGCAACAAAGGGGAATGTGCTTCTTCCTGATAAATTAAGAATGGCAGAAGAAATTCCTGTATCTGACCGGGTTGTGATGAGATTCGGCAAGGTTTATGATTCAAAAATATTCAGGAAGACCTGCTTTAAGGAAATTGCAGAAAATTATCATAAAGCTAATCTTCCCGATAAAAAGCAGTATATAGTTAATAAGATAATGGATATTATGGCAAATCTCCTGGAAGAGATCGGATAGAACAAATAGTTAATTTATGAATTATTTATCTTGACTTAAAATGGCAGATTAAATATATTTTTGCACTCAGAGTGGGG